>JBKOXV010000256.1:0-26053 GCA_046725105.1 bacterium
GGCGTGGCCACGTTGACGGCCCGCTTCGTCGCCGCCGTCACGACGGCGAACGACACGACTCGGGTGTGGGACACGCGCAAGACGCTGCCCGGCTTGCGGGCACTGGAGAAGGCGGCGGTGCGTGCCGGTGGCGGGGTCAACCATCGCGGTTCGCTGTCGGACTTCGTGCTCGTGAAGGACAACCACCTCGCCGGGCTCACCATCGCCGAGGCGGTCGAGCGGGCCAAGGCCCGGTGGCCCGGGCGCACCGTCGAGGTCGAGTGTGATCGCCTGCAGCAGGTCAGCGACGCCATCGACGCCGGGGCCACGCTCGTGCTCTGTGACAACATGTCAGCGGCCGAGGTGGCCGAGAGCGTGGCCGTCGCCGCCGGCCGGGTGCTGATCGAGGTGTCGGGCGGTGTCACGCTGGACACCATCGCCGCCTACGCCGCCGCCGGCGCCGACCTCATCTCCACCAGCGTGATCACGCAGTCAGCCCCTGCCCTCGACATCGGCCTCGACCTGGAAGGCTGATGACATGGGTGAGGCAGAGGGACCGCTGGTGCGGGTGCAGGGGGCGGCGACGGCGCGGACGCGGCCGGACCGGGCCAACCTGAGCCTGCGGGTGACCCAGGTCGATCGCGACGCCACCGACGCGCTCCGCATCGCCGGCGAGCGGGCCGAGGCCGTGGCCAGCGTGCTCCGGGAGGCCGGCGTCGCCGACGCCGCCTGGCACACCTCCGGGGTGCGGGTGGCCGAGGAGTGGCGGTGGGAGCGCAACAAGTCGGTGAGCTACGGCCACCGGGCCACGGCGACGTTCGAGATCACGATCACCGACGATCTGGATGTCGTGAACACCATCGTGTCGAAGGCCGTCGCCGCCGGCGCCGAGGTGACGAACCAGGACCTGGTGGTCAGTCCCGACAACGCCGGCCGGCAGGACGCCTACCGGCGCGCCGCCCTCGACGCCAAGGCGCGGGCCGCCGCCTACGCCGACGCCCTCGGGCTCCGGCTCGGACCGGTTCGGCGCATCGACGAGATCGGTGAGACCCGCCCGGTGCCCATGCCCCGCATGATGGCGATGGCGGCGCCCTCGGCCGGCGCCGAGGCCGACACGGCGCCGTCGGCCGTCCACGTCGGCGAGGTCGAGATCGATGCCAGCGTCAACGTGACCTTCGCCCTCGAATGACGGCGGTGGTGGTAGGTGCGGGGTTGAGCGGCCTGGTGGCGGCCCGCCGGCTGCGGGCCGCCGGTCGCGACGTGGTGGTGCTCGACAAGGGCACCGAAGTCGGCGGGCGCTTGGCGACCCGCCGGCTCCATGGAGCCACCCTCGACGAGGGCGCCCAGTTCTTCACCGTGAGGTCCGAGGCGTTCGCCGCCATGGTCGATCCGTGGCGGCGCTCCGGCCTCGTCTTCGAATGGACCCGCGGCTTCCAGGACCCACCCGACGGCTACCCGCGCTATGCCGTCCGCGGTGGCATGGCCGCCCTCGCCGCCGCGCTGGCCGCCGATGTCGCCGTCCGATCGGAGACGTTCGTCTTCGCCATCCGGCCGGACCACGGCGGCTGGGCCGTCGTCGTCGACGACGGCACCGTCGTGACGGCGGACGCAGTGGTCGTCACGTGCCCCGTCCCGCAGAGCGCGTCGCTGCTCATCACCTCGGGCCTGGCGGTCCCCGAGGAGCTGCGCCGCACCGATTACGAGCGCACCATCGCCTGGTCGGCCGTGCTCGACGGGCCGGGAGCCGTCCCCGATCCCGGCGGTGTCCAGCAGGCCGACGCCACCTTCTCGTTCGTGGCCGACAACCGGCGCAAGGGAATCTCCGAGGTGCCCGCCCTCACGTTCCACGTCGCCAACGACGTCTCGTTGGCGCACTGGGACGATCCGCTCGCTGCGCTGCAGACGTGGCTCATGGCCGCGGCCGAACCGTGGCTCGGCACGGCAACCGTCGTCTCCAGCCACGTGAAGCGGTGGCGCTTCGCCACCCCGCAGCGGATCTGGCCCGAGGCGTGCTGGGCATCGAGCGACGGACCAGCCCCGGCCGCCATCGCCGGTGACGCCTTCGCCGGGCCGAAGGTCGAAGGGGCGGCGCTGTCGGGTCTGGCCGCCGCCGAGGCGGTTGGCGTATGACCGAGCGAAGCGGGGTCCAGAGATGCGGTGGAGTGTCGCCACGACGTGGCGGCATCCGTCACCGCTACGCCCGAAGGGCGCCCCAGTGACGGAGACAACGGCCGTGGCAATCACCGTCGATCCCGCACGCGGCCTGTCCGCCGCCGAGGTCGACGAACGGGTCCGCACGGGCCGCGTCAACATCGTGCCGGACGCGCCGTCGCGGACGTTCGGCGAGATCCTCCGCGCCAACGTCTTCACCCGGTTCAACTTCCTGATGACGACCCTGGCCGTCATCATCGTGGCTCTCGGGTCACCACGCGACGCCCTGTTCTTCGGTGTGGTGATCTCCAACACGCTGATCGGCACCATCCAGGAAATGCGGGCCAAGCAGAGCCTCGACCGCCTGGCCGTGCTCAGCGCCCCGCGTGCCCACGTCGTCCGCGACGGCTCCGAAGCCGAGATCGGCGTGCACGAGATCGTGCTCGACGACGTGCTCGACCTGAAACCGGGCAACCAGGTGCCTGCCGACGGCACCATGCTCGCTGTCTCCAACCTCGAGGTCGACGAGTCACTCCTCACCGGGGAGGCCGACCCCGTGGTGAAGGAGCGCGGCGACGACCTGATGTCCGGCAGCTTCATCGTCGCCGGCAACGGCCGGGCCCAGGTGACGAAGGTAGGCGCCGACTCCTACGCCGCCCGGCTCGCCGAGGAGGCCCGCAAGTTCACGCTGGTGTCGTCCGAGCTGCGCACCGCCGTCAACCGGATCATCACCTGGGTCCTCTACGTGATGGTGCCGGCCGCCATCCTGCTGATCTTCAGCCAGCACCGCAGCCAGAAGGACTGGCGTGAGGCGGCCATCAGCGCCATCGGCGGCATCGTGGCGATGGTGCCCGAGGGCCTCGTCCTGCTCACCAGCGTGGCCTTCGCCGTCGGTGTCGTACGCCTGTCACGCCGCCGCACGCTCGTGCAGGAGCTTCCCGCCATCGAGGTGCTGGCGCGTGTCGACGTCGTCTGCCTCGACAAGACGGGAACGATCACAGAAGGAACGATGGAGGTCGCCGAGCTGATCGAGGTCGGCGACCGGTTCCCGGACCTCGACACCGTGATCGCGGCGGTCGCCGGCTCCGACCCCGAGCCGAACGCCACACAGAAGGCGCTCCTCGAGCGCTATCCCGACCGCCCCGACTGGTCGATCACTGGCACGGTCCCGTTCTCCTCGGCCCGCAAGTGGAGCGCAGTGGCCTTCGACGACGAAGGCACATGGGTGCTCGGGGCGCCCGAGATGGTGCTCGCCGACGACTTCACGGGCGACATCAAGGCCGACGTCGACCGGGAAGCCGACAACGGCCGGCGCGTGCTCGTGCTGGCCCGCAGCGACGCCCCGCTCGACGGCGACGGCCGGCCCGACGGGCTCGTCGCCATCGCTCTCGTGCTCCTGGAGGACCGCATCCGCCCTGACGCGCCCGACACGCTCGCGTACTTCGCCGAGCAGGGCGTCACCTTGAAGGTGATCTCCGGCGACAATCCCCGCACCGTTGCCGCCGTCGCCGGCCGGGCCGGCCTCGCGAACGCGTCGGCGCTCGTCGACGCCCGACAGCTGCCCGACGACCCGGAGGCGATGGCCGACGCCGTCGTGAACGACACCGTGTTCGGGCGCGTCAGCCCGCACCAGAAGCGGGCCATGGTGCACGCCCTGCAGTCGCGCGGTCACACGGTGGCGATGACCGGCGACGGCGTCAACGACGTACTCGCGCTGAAGGACGCCGACTGCGGCATCGCCATGGCGTCGGGCAGCGAGGCCACCCGGGCCGTCGCCCAGCTCGTACTGCTCGACAGCTCGTTCGCAGCGCTGCCGTACGTCGTGGCCGAGGGCCGGCGCGTCATCAACAACATCGAGCGGGTCGCCAGCTTGTTCCTCACCAAGACGGTGTACGCCGTGCTGCTCGCGTTCGGCATCGGCATCAGCCTGCTGCCGTTCCCGTTCCTGCCCCGCCAGCTGACCTTGGTCGGGTCGATCACGATCGGCATTCCCGCCACCATCCTCGCCCTGCTCCCCAACGCCGATCTGGTGCGGCCCGGCTTCCTGGCGCGGGTGGCCCGCTTCGCCGTGCCGGGCGGCATCGTCGCCGCCACGGCCACGATGACCGGCTACATCTTCGCCCGGCAGAACCCCGCCCTCGACCTGGCCGAGGAGCGCACCGTCGCCACGCTGGTGCTCACGGGCGTGTCGCTGCTGGTGGTGGCCCGGGTGGCCCGCCCGCTCGACGCCGTGCGCCTGGGCGTCGTGCTGGGGATGGCCGGGCTCATCCTGCTCGTGCTCGTCGTCCCCTTCGGGCGCGACTTCTTCGACCTCGAGCTGCCCGAGGGCGGCGAGCTGGCGATGGTGGCGGTGCTGGTGGCCCTCTCCGCCCCCGCCCTCGAGCTCGGCGCCTGGATCGCCGCCCGCGTCGGACCGGACACCGACTCACCGGCTGCAGCGGCTGCGGGCGGCCCTGCCGGCCGCCGCCGGCCCGCCGAAGCACCGATTACGGAGCGAAGCGACTAGGAGCCGATCGAAGTGCACCGGAGAGCGGCGACCAAGACTCAATCCTGGACCTTCTTGACCTGGAAGGCCAGGAGGATGTCGGTGATGCCGTGGGCGAGGGCCGTCGCGGCGGCCCACACCACGAGGAGGGTGATGGACGCGCCGTCGTAGCCGATGGCCCAGAAGCCCAGCAGGATCTCGAGGATGCCCAAGACGAGCGTGAGCCACCAGAGGTCGTACTCGTCCTTCGTGGCGAAGCCGATGACGACGTCGAAGATGCCCTTGAACAGGAGGTACCAGCCGATGAGAGCGGCCAAGGCGAGGAACGTCTGCCCCGGCCACGCGAAGCAGAGGATGCCGACGACGATGCCGGCCACGCCGGCGAGGTAGCCGAGGAACTTCCACCCGCCTGACAGGACGCCGGCCGCCATCATGCTGGTGATGCCCATCCCGATGAGAGCGACGCCGGTCCAGATCGCCACCGCCCACACGGTGCGGTAGTCGAGCGACAGGATGATCCAGGCGAACACGAGCCAGGCGATCCCCGTCACCAGGAAGAACCACCAGGGAAGGCCCACCCGTTCGCGGGTGATGACGGCTGTCGACATGGCTGCCCTCGCTTTGCTCGGGATGTGCGCCGGATATGTACCGGCGTCATCACCCCAGGTCAAGCACGGTTGCCCCTTCGGCTCTCGTCACCGGATCGAGCAGTTTTCGCACGGGGGCGTGACGAGAACCGAGGGGGAGGCGCCCGAGAGGGGGTCGAGCTGGGCGTCGGCGGCGCCGCCGAGGGCTGTGGCGGCGTCCGACGGGGGCAGCGTGGCGGCGACGAGGCGCGCCTGGCCGGCGTACTCCCGCGCCGTCGCCATCGCCGACGCCACGGCCTGTCCCGAGCGCACGATGGCGAGCGCCTTGTCGAGCTCGGCGCCGTCGAGCGGGCGGGTCAGGAGATCCTCGAGCTCGCCGGCCGCCGAGCCGCCGGCGGCAAGAGTCCGGATGACCGGCAGGGTGTAGACGCCTTCCACGAGGTCGTGCCCGGCCGGCTTGCCCAGCTCGGCCTCGTTCGCCGTCAGGTCGAGGATGTCGTCGTAGATCTGGAAGGCCATGCCGAAGGCGCGGCCGCACTCCGTGAGCGCCTCGACGTGGGCTGGTTCGGAGCCGGCCACGAGCCCGCCGATCCGGCACGCCGTCGAGAACAGCGACGCCGTCTTGCCCTCGATCGAGCGGAGATAGGCGGACTCGGCCCGGCGCACGTCGAAGGTGTCGCGCAGCTGCGCCACCTCGCCCTGGCACAGCCGAACGATCGTGGCCGCCAGCAGGCCGGCGACCTCGGTGCCGAGGGAGGCCGCGATCTCCGACGCCCGCCCGAGCAGGATGTCGCCGGCGAGGATGGCCGTCAGGTTGCCCCAGCGGGCGTTCACGCTCTCGATGCCGCGCCGCGTCTCGGCCTCGTCGATCACGTCGTCGTGGTAGAGCGAGCCCAGGTGCACCAGCTCGACGGCCACGCCACCCATCACGACGGCGTCGGTGAGGGGCTGGCCCGCCGTCTGGGCCGCCACCAGCGTGCAGACGGGGCGCAGCCGCTTCCCGCCCGCGCGGATCAGGTGGCTGGCGATGTCGGTGAGGTCGGCGTCGTCCGTCTCGACGCTGGCCCGCAGGGCGGTCTCGACCCGTTCCAGCTCGTCACCCCGGGCGAGCAGGCTGAGCAGCGGCGACGGCGGCGGCACACGACCAGGCTACGAGGTCGTGTTACAGCTGGGAGAACGGTCCGAGCAGGGCCGCCGCCGACGCATCGTTCGGAAAGGCGACCGGGTAGGCTTCTCCTACGCATCCGTCTACTCGCGAAGGCGGCACCATTGTTCGAACGCTTCACTGATCGGGCTCGCCGGGTGGTGGTCCTCGCCCAGGAGGAAGCGCGCCTCCTCAATCACAACTACATCGGCACCGAGCACATCCTCCTCGGCCTCATCCACGAGGGCGAGGGCGTCGCCGCCAAAGCGCTCGAGTCGTTGAACATCAGCCTCGAGGCGGTGCGCAGCCAGGTCGAAGAGATCATCGGCCAGGGCGGCTCGTCGCCGTCGGGCCACATCCCGTTCACCCCGCGCGCCAAGAAGGTCCTCGAGCTCTCCCTGCGGGAGGCCCTCCAGCTCGGCCACAACTACATCGGCACCGAGCACATCCTGCTCGGCCTCATCCGTGAGGGCGAGGGCGTCGCCGCCCAGGTGCTCGTGAAGTTGGGCGCCGACCTGTCGCGAGTGCGCCAGCAAGTCATCCAGCTGCTGTCCGGCTACACCGGTCCGGCCGGTGGCGAGCAGAAGGGCGGCGGCTCCACCTCGTCGTCCTCCAGCGGGCCGTCGGAGGGCAGCCAGCAGGGCAGCCTCGTGCTCGACCAGTTCGGCCGCAACCTCACCCAGCTGGCCCGCGAGAAGAAGCTCGACCCCGTCATCGGCCGGCTGCGCGAGCTCGAGCGGGTCATGCAGGTGCTGTCGCGCCGCACGAAGAACAACCCGGTTCTCATCGGCGAGCCGGGCGTCGGCAAGACCGCCATCGTCGAGGGCCTGGCCCAGAAGATCGTCAACCACGACATCCCCGAGACCCTCGCCGGCAAGCAGCTCTACACCCTCGACCTGGGGGCGCTCGTGGCCGGCAGCCGCTACCGGGGCGACTTCGAGGAGCGCCTGAAGAAGGTCCTGAAGGAGATCCGCACCCGCGGCGACATCATCCTGTTCATCGACGAGATCCACACGCTCGTCGGGGCGGGAGCCGCGGAGGGCGCCATCGACGCCGCCTCGATCCTGAAGCCCATGCTGGCCCGCGGCGAGCTGCAGACGATCGGCGCCACCACGCTCGACGAGTACCGCAAGCACCTCGAGAAGGACGCCGCCCTCGAGCGGCGCTTCCAGCCCGTGAAGGTCGAGGAGCCCACGGTCAGCCACACCATCGAGATCCTGAAGGGCCTGCGCGACCGGTACGAGGCCCACCACCGTGTCACCATCACCGACCAGGCCCTCGTGGCGGCGGCCAACCTGGCCGACCGCTACATCTCGGACCGGCACCTGCCCGACAAGGCCATCGACCTCATCGACGAGGCCGGGTCGCGCCTGCGCATCAAGCGCATGCAGACGCCGCCCGACTTCAAGGACCTCGAGAACCGCATCGCCCAGGTGCAGAGCCAGAAGAAGGACGCCGTCGAGGCCCAGCGCTTCGAAGAGGCCGGTCGCCTGCGCGACCAGGAGAAGGCGCTCCTCGAGGAGAAGGGCCGGATGGAGGTCGACATCAAGTCGAGCGGGGTCGACCTGTTCGACGAAGTCGACGAGGAAGCCATCGCCGAGGTGCTGTCCATCTGGACCGGCATCCCCGTCTACAAGCTCACCGAAGAGGAGACGGCCAAGCTCCTCCGCATGGAGGACGAGCTGCACAAGCGGGTCATCGGCCAGAACGACTCCATCCGCGCCGTCAGCCAGGCCATCCGCCGTACCCGCGCCGGATTGAAGGACCCCAAGCGGCCGTCGGGCTCGTTCATCTTCCTCGGCCCGTCCGGCGTGGGGAAGACCGAGCTGGCCAAGACGCTCGCCGAGTTCCTGTTCGGCGACGACGACGCCCTCATCGCCCTCGACATGTCCGAGTACATGGAGAAGCACACGGTCAGCCGGCTGGTGGGCTCGCCGCCCGGCTACGTGGGCTACGAGGAGGGCGGCCAGCTCACCGAGGCCGTGCGGCGCAAGCCGTTCTCGGTGGTCCTGTTCGACGAGATCGAGAAGGCCCACCCGGACGTCTTCAACACGCTCCTGCAGATCCTCGAAGAGGGTCGCCTCACCGACAGCCAGGGTCGCACCGTCGACTTCCGCAACACCGTCCTGATCATGACGAGCAACCTCGGCACCCAGGACCTGCGCAAGGCGAACGTGGGCTTCACCAAGGCCGACGAGGCGGTCACCTACGAGCGCATGAAGGAGAAGGTGAACGACGCCCTCAAGCAGCACTTCCGGCCCGAGTTCCTGAACCGCATCGACGACGTGATCGTGTTCCACGAGCTGTCGCGCGAAGAGGTCACCCAGATCGTCGACCTCATGGTGCGCCGGGTTCGGGTGCAGCTGGAGAGCCAGGGCCTGGGCCTCGAGCTCACGCCGGAGGTCAAGCTGTTCCTGGCCGAGAGGGGCTACGACCCCACCCTGGGCGCCCGGCCGCTGCGGCGTGCGCTCCAACGCCTGGTCGAGGATCCGCTGTCCGAGCACATCCTGCACAAGCAGTTCCGGGCCGGCGAGATCATCGTGGTCGACGTCGAGCCCGACCCGGACAACCCGGGCGACAAGCGCATCACGTTCCGGTCGGTGGAGGGGTTCACGCCCCCGCCGATGGAGCTGGCCGAGACCGGCCCGGCCGAGTAGCCACGAGTCTTCCGTTTCACGCTGGTTCGACGACCTCTGAGGTTCTCAACCAGCGTGAAACCAGACTCCCCTTCCGTTTCCCGCTGGTCTGACGTCGTCTGACGACGCAGCCAGCATGAAATGCTAGGGGCCGTGACGGGGACCGCCTTCACATCGCGCCAGAAGCTCACGCTGCTGGCGACGAGCGTGGGCCTGTTCATGATCTACCTCGACGCCACGATCGTGAACGTGGCCCTGCCCGACATCCAGCAGGAGTTCGACGCCGGGGAGCAGGGACTGCAGTGGGTCGTGGCCGCCTACAGCCTCACCATGGGCATGTTCATCATGTCGGCGGCCACCCTGTCGGACCAGCGGGGCCGCCGGCGGGCGTTCCTGGGCGGCACCGTCCTGTTCGCGGTGGCGTCGGCCCTGTGCGGCGCCGCCCCGAGCCTCGGCGTGCTGAACGTGGGCCGGGGCCTGCAGGGTGTCGGCGCCGCCACGGTCAACGTGGCGTCATTGGCGCTCGTCAGTGCGGCCTTCCCCGATCCCAAGCGCAAGGCCCGCGCCATCGGCATCTGGACCGGCATCGCGTCCGTCGGCCTCGCCATCGGTCCCACGGTCGGCGGAGTCCTGACGGAGACGATCGGCTGGCGCAGCATCTTCTTCGTGAACGTCGTCATCGGCGCCATCGGCGTGCTGCTGGTGCGCGCCTTCGTCGACGAGTCGCGCGACCCCACGCCGCGCAGCCTCGACGCCCCCGGGCAGCTGCTGTTCATCGCCGCCATCGGCACCCTCACCTACGCGCTGATCGAGGGGCCGCACACGGGCTGGCGCTCGCCGCTCATCGTGGGACTTCTCGTCGGGGCAGGCGTCCTGATCGTCTCCTTCATCACGGTCGAGCTGCGGTCGCCCGACCCGATGATGGACGTCCGCGTCTTCGGCGACCGCGTCTACACGGTGGCGATCATCACCCTGTTCACGGTCCTGTTCTGCGTGTACGGGCTCCTGCTCGTCCTCACCCAGTACCTGCAGAACGTCCGCGACTACAGCCCCGAGCGAGCCGGCGTCGTGCTGCTGGCCTTCACGGCGCCCATGATCATCCTGTCGCCGATCGCCGGCGCCCTGGCCGCACGCGACGGCGGCCGGCGGCCCACGCTGGCCGGCGTGTCGTTCCTCATCGTCGGCCTGCTGACCGTGATGGTCGGGATCGGCCGGCCCTTGCTCATCATCGTCGTCGGCCTGCTGCTCGTCAGCGTCGCCACCGGCCTGTCACTGTCGCCCACCACCAACGTCGCCATGGCGTCGATCCCGCCCGACCGCGCCGGCATGGCCTCGGGCATCATGAGCGCCCAACGGGCGCTGGGATCGACGGCTGGGTTCGCCATCATGGGCAGCGTCCTCGCCGCCGTCGTCGGATCGGTGCTTCCCGGCAAGTTCGAGCCGTTCCTCCCGGAGCCAGGCCGAACCGAGGCCGTTCAAGCGGTCGTCGACGACGCCAATCCCCGGGCCGTCGTGGCCATCATCGGGCCGGGCAAGCCGCTGCCGGATGCGGTGGCGGCGCGCGACGAGCTCGTCGACGCCGCCGACGACGCCTTCGCCGACGGCATCCGCGCCGCCCTGCTGGTCGGGGTGGTGCTCGCCACCTTCGCGTTGCTGGCCGGCGCCAAGGTGTTCCCGCGCGGCGGCGCCGAGGCGGTGTCGGAGCTCGACGAGGCGGGCACTCTGGCCACGTCGGAAGTGGTGCCTCAGACACCTGGTTGATCCCCCGTAGCGTGCGGAGTCGCCCATGCGCCGGCTCCGACTCCTCGCTCGCCTCACCCTGCTCGCCGTCGTCCTCGCCGGGTGCCGCCTCGACGTGGGAGTCGACGTCGCCATGCAGCCCGACGGATCGGGCACTGTGACTGTCACGGCCACTGCCGACGCCGAACTGGTGGCCAAGGCCCCCTCGGCGCTCGCCGATCTGCGCCTCGACGACATCCGCCAGGCCGGCTGGACGGTGACCGGTCCCACCAAGGCCGGCGACGGCGCCATGACCGTGACCCTGGCCAAACCGTTCGGTACGCCGGCCGAGGCCGGCGCCGTCCTGGCCGAGCTGAACGGGCCCAACGGGCCGCTGCACGGGATGGCAGTGGCGATCGATCGGTCGTTCGCCCTGGTGCGCTCGTCGTTCACCGGGTCGACCCAGCTGACGGGCGGCCTGGCCGCCTTCAGCGACGACGCCCTGGTTCAGGCCCTGGGGGGCAGCACGCCGCTTGCCAACCTGGTGGCCCAACCGGTCGATCAGGTGCTCGGGCTCACGGTCACGGCCCGGCTGCCCGGGCGGGTCACCTCGTCGAACGGCACCGTGGCGCCGGACCGGAGCGCGGTCATGTGGCAGCCGGCGCTCGCCGACGGCGTCGTTACGCCGTTGGAGGCCCACTTCGAGCAAGCCGACCAAGGCGCCAAGGATGCCCGCCAGCGGTCGCGCCTCGCCTGGGGGGCGCTGGCCGTCTACCTGGGCGTGCTGCTGGTCGTCGTGGCGGTCGTAGCCGTGCAGCTGCGGCGCCGGCGCCGGATCAAGCGGGAAGCTGTTTGACCAACGACTTGGGCGCGAGGGCGCGGTAGCTCTCGTCGATCCACTCGCAGAGCAGCGCCACCGGGGGTCGGGTGCCGCGAGGGAACGACGCCGACACCCAGCCGCTCTTGCCGAGGCCGTAGCCCGTCGGTGACGCGAAGTCGAGGGTGAGCGCGAAGTCTCGCGACTCCGGCAGCTTCATCGACAGCCCCAAGCCGGTTCCGTCGGCCCGCATGAAGAGGAAGGTCTTGCCGCGCACCTTGATGGCCCGCTCGCCCCACGGGAATTCCTCGGTGGCCTCCGGGTAGGCCAGCGCGAACTGGCGCAGCTTCTCCTCCGCCTTGGCGTGGGCGGCCGTGGGGGGTCCGGCGTCCTCGTGCACGGGCTGCTCCGGTCATTTGTACAGGCAGTCGACATATTGACAGTGGGCCAGGTGCGTCGCACACTGGACGGCGGAAACGTACACGTGTGCGTTATCCGAACAGGGGGATGTATGGCCACAACGCAACTAGAGGCACGTCCCAGCGCGCTCACGCGACCGAGCGTGGCACCCGTCATGGCCGACTGGCGGGCGTGGGTCACGAACCACTGGTTCGGGGCGTCGCTCATCGCCGGCTTCGTCGCCACGCACCTGGCGACGGTCTTCGGGCTGTTCTTCCGCGGCATCGGGATACCCAACCTCAACTGGCCGGTGACCAATGGGCTGCTGGCCCTCGGCGCCGACTCGACCACCACGGCGCAGTTCTGGGTGGGCGAGTTCATCCATGGCATCGATGGGCTCGTGTTCTCGGTGCTGTTCGCCTTGTTGATCCATCCGTGGATCCCGTTGCCGAACACGCCGATGGGGAACATGGTGAAGGCCGTCGGGTACAGCGTCGTGCTCGCCGTCATAAGCGCCGGCTTCCTCGTTCCCTACGTCTACTACCCGCACTCAGGGGCCGGCCTCTTCAGCTTCGACGCGGCCACCGCCTTCGGCCTCGCCGACGCCGGCTGGAAGCTGCCCTTCGCCATCCTGCTGTGGCACCTCATCTACGGGTTCTTCCTCGGCACGATGTACAACCCCAACCCGTGGGACGAGCCCCGACGCGACGTCCATCTCTGACGATTCCTACGACAGCGAGCCTCCGTCGTCGGGCTCGAAGCGGTAGCCCATCCCCGGTTCGGTGACGAAGTACTGGGGCTGACCGGGGTTGGGTTCCAGCTTTCGCCGCAAGGCGGCGAGGTACACGCGTAGGTAGCCCGTCTCCTTCGAGTACTCGGGCCCCCACACCTGCTGCAGGAGCCAACGTTGAGTGAGGAGGCGGCCTGGGTTGCGCACGAGGTGCACGAGCAGCTGCCACTCCGTCGGGGTGAGGTGGACCTCCTCTTCGCCGCGCCACGCCTTCGACGCCCCCAGGTCGATCGTGAAGGCGGCGGTGCGCACGACGGGCGCCTCGTTGACCGGTTGGTGCCGACGGAGCGCGGCGCGCAGCCGGGCCAGCAGCTCGTTGATCCCGAACGGCTTGGTGACGTAGTCGTCGGCACCGGCGTCGAGGGCCGCCACCTTGTCGCTCTCGGCGTCGCGGACCGACAGGATGATGATGGGTGCCGTCGACCAGCCTCGCAGCCCGCGCACCACCTCGGTGCCGTCGATGCCGGGAAGGCCGAGATCGAGCAGCACGGCGTCAGGGTGCTTGTTCGCCGCTCGCCGGAGCGCCTCCTCACCGGTGGCAGCCACGTCCACCTCGTACCCACGGGCGTGGAGGTTCACCGACAGGGCCCGCCGGATCTGTGGTTCGTCGTCGACCACGAGCACACGCGTCACGAGACCGGAATCTCCTCCCGCTCCGAGACCGCCGGGAGGTCGAACACGACCGTGAGGCCGCCGCCGGGGGTGTCGTCGAGGAGGATCTCGCCGCCGAGGACGTGGACGAAGCCGCGGGCGACGGCCAGCCCCAGGCCGACGCCGGCCTGCGTGCTTCGATCGCCGAGGCGCTGAAAGGGCCGGAAGACCCGCTCACGGTCGGCGAGAAGGACCCCCGGTCCCCGGTCGATGACGCGGAGATGGACACGGTCGCCGATCGGAGCCGCTTCGATCCGCACGACGCTGTCGCCCGGCGACCACGCCAGGGCGTTGGCGACGATGTTGGCCACCGCCCGCTCGAGCAGCGCCGGGTCGGCCTCGACGGGGGGCACGGTCTCCGGCACCGCCACGTTGACCTGCCGCGGGTCATGGTCGACACTGGCCAGGGCGGCCGCCACGATGTCCTCGAGGTACACCGGGCGGCTGACCACGTTGACGGCACCGGCCTGCAGCCGGCTCATGTCGAGCAGGTTCGTGACGACCCGGTTCAGCCGATCGGCCTCGGTGTCGATCGTGCGGGCGAACTCGACGCGTTGCTCGGGCGTCCAGTTCACGTCGGATTGCAGGAGGCTGGTGGCCGACGCCTTGATCGAAGCCAGCGGCGTGCGCAGGTCGTGCGACACCGCCTGGAGCAGCGCCGTGCGCAAGGCGTCGGCCTCGGCCAGGTGGCTCGCCACCTCGGCGTCGGCTTGGAGGCGCCGGGCGTGGAGGGCGAGAGCCAAGTTCGACAGGAAGGTGCGCAGGACCCGTTGGTCGTCGCCGGTGAGCTGCGCCCCGCGCAGCACCAGGACGGCGCTGCCGTCCTCGACCAGGTCCCAGCGTTCGCCTTCGAACGGCTCCGTGGGTGGATCGTCACCGGCGGCGGCGTCCAGGACCCAACCGTCGTCGCGATTCGAGAGCAATGACACCGCCTCGAGCCGGAACGTGGTGCGCAGCTGGTCCAGCAGTTGGGGCAGAGGGTTGCGTTCGCCGATCAGGATGCCGCTCGTCCGGGCCAAGGCGCTGGCCTCCGCCCGGGCCTGAAGCGCTTCCCGGCTCCGCGAGGCCACCCGGTCGACGAGGACGCTCGCCACCAGGGCACTGACGATGAACACGACCAGAGCAACCACGTTCTCGGGGTCGCCGATCGTGAAGGTGTGGATCGGCGGAGTGAAGAACCAGTTGGAGAGCAGGAAGGCGGCGACCGACGCCACCGCACCGACCACGATGCCGCCGATGGCGGCGATGGCAACGGTGGCGACGAGGAACAGCATGAGATCGGTGGCCAACGTGCCGTGGTCGCGCAACGCCGCCAGCACGGCCGTCAGGAGCGGGAGGCCGACGAGGGTGAGCGCCCATCCCAACTGTTGCCGGCTCCGGCTGGGGGCCAGGTGCCGGTGCCGCCGGCGCGCCGGAGGCATCGCCGCCTGATCGCCATCGCCGTCGTCGCCCTGGGCGATGACGTGGACGTCGAATCCCTGCGCCTCACGCACGATCCGGGCGACGACGGAGCCGCGCAGGAGCTCCTGCCACCGGGACCGTCGGCTGGCCCCGATCACGATCTGCGTGGCCTTCTCGCCGCGGGCGAACTCGACGAGGGCGGTCGGGACGCGCTCACCGACGATCTCCCGGTAGCTCCCACCCAGCTCACCCAGCAAGGTCCGCTGGCGCGTCAACTCGGGGCCGGCCCGACTCTTGAGACCGTCGGACGGCACGACGTGCACCCCGATCAAACCACCGTGGAGGCGCCCGGCGATGCGGGCGGCGCGGCGTACGAGCTGCTCTCCACCGGGTGCGCCGGTGACGGCGACGACGACGCGTTCGCGCGTCTCCCACGCGTCGGCGATGCCGTGCGCCTCCATGTAGTTCTGGAGGTTCTCCTCGACACGGTCAGCCACCCAGAGCAGCGCCAGTTCCCGTAGGGCGGCGAGGTTGCCGGGCCGGAAGTAGTTGGCCAGGGCGGCGTCGACGCGCTCGGGCGGGTAGATGTTGCCGTGCGCCATGCGCCGGCGCAGGGCCTCGGGGCTCATGTCGACCAGCTCGATCTGGTCGGCTCGCCGGACCACGTCGTCGGGCACCGTCTCCCGTTGGCGGACGCCGGTGATCCGCTCGATGACGTCGTTCAGACTCTCCAGGTGCTGGATGTTGACGGTGGTGATGACGTCGATCCCGGCGTCCAGGAGATCGTCGACGTCCTCCCAGCGCTTCTCGTGCTTCGAGCCGGGGACGTTGGTGTGGGCTAGCTCGTCGACGAGCACAACCGCAGGCTTCCGGGCGATGACGGCGTCGACGTCCATCTCCTCGAACGCGGTCCCGCGGTATTCGACGGTTCGCCGCGGCACGACTTCCAGATCCCGGATCAGAGCCTCCGTCTTCGGTCGCCGGTGCGTCTCGACGTAGCCGATCACGACGTCGGTGCCCCGCTCGTGGCGGCGCCAGCCCTCGTCGAGCATGGCGTACGTCTTGCCGACTCCCGGCGCGGCGCCGAGGTAGACCCGTAGGAGGCCTCGGCGCCGGCGCGGGGCGTCCGACACGACTATTGCCGGTCGAGGGCGAGGTTGAGCTTCAGCACATTCACCCCGGGCTCACCCAGGAAGCCCCACTGGCGGTCGGTGGTGTTCTCGTCCACCAGCGCCAGCACGTCGTCGACGCTCATGCCCCGGGCCTCGGCGACACGTGGCGCTTGCAGCTTGGCGTTGGCGACCGAGATGTCAGGATCGAGGCCGGAGGCCGACGCCGTCGCGGCGTCGACGGGAACCCCCTGCGTGTCCGGCAGGCCGTTCTCCGCACGATAGGCGGCCACCCGCTCCTCCACCGACGCCAGGAAGTCGGGGTTGGTCGGCCCGAGGTTCGAGAAGGAGCTCGACAAGCCGTCGTAGCCGGTGCCGGCCGCCGACGGGCGCGGATGGAAGTACTTGACCTCGGCGAACTGCTGGCCGATGAGACTGCTCCCGACGTCGACACCGTCCTTCTCGATCAAGGAGCCGTTGGCCTTGTCGTGCCAGGCCACCTGGGCCACACCGGTGACGACGAGCGGGTAGACGATGCCGGTGATGACGGTGAAGACGATGATGGCGAGCACCGCCGGCCCGAGTTGTCGGCTGAAGGCTCGCATCACTTCACTCCTAGGGCGCTGATGATGACGTCGATGATCTTGATCCCGATGAACGGTGCGACGATCCCGCCGACGCCGTAGATCAGCAGGTTGCGCCGCAGCACCGCGACGGCACTTTCGGCGATGAACTTCACGCCTCGCAATGCCAGCGGTATCAGCAGCACGATGATGATGGCGTTGAAGATGACGGCCGACAGGATCGCCGACCGTGGCGTCTCGAGCCGCATGATGTTGAGGCTGTCGAGCGCAGGGAGGACGCCGGCGAACATGGCCGGGATGATGGCGAAGTACTTCGCCACGTCGTTGGCGATGGAAAACGTCGTCAACGAGCCTCGGGTGATCAGCAGCTGCTTGCCGATCTCCACGATCTCGATGAGCTTCGTCGGGTTGGAGTCGAGGTCGACCATGTTCCCGGCCTCCTTGGCGGCCTGGGTGCCGGTGTTCATGGCCACGCCGACGTCGGCTTGGGCCAGAGCCGGGGCGTCGTTGGTGCCGTCACCGGTCATGGCGATGAGGCGGCCGCCTTCCTGCTCCCGGCGGATCAGGGCCATCTTGTCCTCGGGGGTGGCTTCAGCCAGGAAGTCGTCGACGCCCGCTTCGTGCGCGATGGCGGCGGCCGTCAGGGGATTGTCACCCGTGACCATCACCGTCCGGATTCCCATGGCCCGCAACTCGTTGAAGCGATCGATCATGCCCGGCTTCACCGTGTCCTTGAGGCGAATGACGCCGAGAATGCGCGGCGCCTCGGCGTTCATCCGGTCCATGACGACGAGCGGCGTGGCCCCGGCCCGGGAGATGCCGTCCACGATCGGGGCCAGCTCGATGGGCACCTTGCCGCCCTCCTCGGTGACCAGCTGCCGCACCGAGTCGGCGGCTCCCTTGCGCACCGAGCGGCCGTCGACGAAGTCCATCCCGCTCATGCGGGTCTGGGCCGTGAACGGCACCAGCACCGCCTCCGGCGAGTCCGGCGGCACCACCCCGTAGGTGGACGTCGCGAACTCGACGATCGACCGTCCTTCCGGCGTCTCGTCGGCCAGGCTCGAGAGCATGGACGCTTCGGCCAGGTCGCGGACATCGACCCCGATCACGGGAACGAACTCCGACGCCTGGCGAGCGCCGAAGGTGATGGTGCCCGTCTTGTCCAGCAGCTGGGTGTTGACGTCGCCGGCCGCCTCCACGGCGCGGCCGCTCATGGCCAGCACGTTGCGTTGCACCAGGCGGTCCATGCCGGCGATGCCGATGGCCGACAGCAGGGCGCCGATGGTGGTCGGGATGAGGCAGACCAGCAACGCGACGAGCACGATGATCGACTGCTCGGCTTGCGAGTAGATGGCAAAAGGCTGCAACGTCACGACGGCCAGCACGAAGATGATGGTGAGGCCGGCGAGCAGGATCGTGAGGGCGATCTCGTTCGGCGTCTTCTGCCGGTTGGCCCCTTCAACGAGAGCGATCATGCGGTCGAGGAACGTCTCGCCCGGCTTCGACGTGATCTTGACCATGATCTCGTCGGAGAGCACCCGGGTGCCACCGGTGACGGCCGAGCGGTCGCCGCCGCTCTCCCGGATCACCGGCGCCGACTCGCCCGTGATGGCCGATTCGTCCACGGTGGCGATGCCCTCGACAACGTCGCCGTCGCCCGGGATGACCTCGCCGGCGCTGACGATGCAGAGGTCACCCAGTTGGAGCTGGGTCGACGGGACCTCGGCGATCGAGCCATTGGGCCGCCGCACCCGGGCGACCGTCTCGGCCCGGGTCTTGCGCAGTGTCGCCGCCTGGGCCTTGCCCCGGCCCTCGGCCATGGCCTCGGCGAAGTTGGCGAACAGCACCGTGAACCACAGCCATAGCGACACGAGACCGGCGAACACGTTCTCGTTGGCTGTGGAGGAGCCGAGGTCGCGGAAGAACAAGATGGTGGTCAGCACGGAGCCGACCTCGACCACGAACATCACCGGGTTGCGGACCATCGTGCGGGGGTTCAGCTTGATGAAGCTGTCCTTGATGGCCTGCCCGCTGATCTCGGGGTCGAACAGCTTCCGGGCCGCCGGCGGCCGGCGACGGGCCTTCACCGGCCGGTGTTGCACTTCTTCGGAAAGAGTGATGGACATCTCGCGACGCTCCTACAGGGACAGGTGCTCGACGATGGGCCCGAGAGCCAGGACCGGGAAGAACGTCAGACCGGCGACGATGACGATCACGCCGACTGTGAGCCCGCCGAACAGTGGAGTGTCGGTCGGGAAGGTGCCCGCCGAGACCGGCACCTTCTGCTTGCGCACCAGCGAGCCGGCGATGGCGAGGACGGGGATCGCCAGGAAGAACCGGCCGATCAGCATGCAGAAGCCGAGGGTGGTCTCGTACCACTGGCTCGTCACCGTGAGCCCGGCGAACGCCGACCCGTTGTTGTTGGACGCCGAGGCGTAGGCGTACACCATCTCGGTCAAGCCGTGGGGGCCGTCGTTCAACCGGCCGGCGAGCGCCGTATTCAACAGCACGGCGGCACCGGCGAAGATCACGACGGCGGCCGGCATGGCCAGGATGTAGAGAACCACCAGTTTCATCTCCGGCGCCTGGATCTTCTTCCCGAGAAACTCCGGAGTTCGACCCACCATCAAGCCGGCGATGAACACCGCCAGGATGACGTTTATGAGCAGGCCGGCCAGACCGACGCCGGTGCCGCCCGGCGACACTTCACCCAGCTTCATGTTGACGAGCGGGATCATGCCCCCGAGGGGCGTGAAGCTGTCGTGGCCGCTGTCGACCGAGCCCGTGGAGGTTCCCGTCGTCGACGCCGCGAAGATTCCGGACGAGGCGGCCCCGAAGCGGACCTCCTTGCTCTCCATGTTCCCGCCACCCTGGTCGGCCGCGATGGACTGGTCCACGCCCCGTCGGCTGAGCTCGATGTTGCCGTTCTGCTCGAAGAGGCCCGCCATCAGCGACGCCGTGAGCCACAGCACCGCCATGACGCCCAACACGACGCGGCCCTGCTTCTTGCTGCCCACCATCACGCCGTAGGTGATCGGGAAGGCGAAGCCAATCAGAAGCAGGGCGAAGATCTCGAGCATGTTGGTGAGGCGAGTCGGGCTCTCGAAGGGATGGGACGAGTTGGCGTTGAAGAAGCCACCGCCGTTCGTGCCGAGGTCCTTGATCGCCTCCTGGCTGGCCACCGGTCCGCCGGGGATCTGCTGCTCGGTCACCGGCTGGGTGACCGTGTTGCCGGCGTCGTCGGTGGTCTCGACCTGCACCGTCTGATCCACGGTCTTGACGGTGTCGTGGGACTTGACGTTCTGGATGGCGCCCTGGCTGACAAGGGCGACGGCGATGACGAACGAGATCGGCAGCAGGATCCGCGTCGTGGTCCGGGTGAAGTCGACCCAGAAGTTGCCGAGGGTCCGCCCCGTGCGACGAGCCAGCCCCCGGATGAGGGCGGCGACGATGCACATGCCCACCGCCGCCGACACGAAGTTCTGGACGGCCAGGCCGGCCATCTGCACCAGGTGGCCCATCGTCGACTCGCCGGAATACGACTGCCAGTTCGTGTTGGTGGTGAAGCTGACGGCCGTGTTCCACGCCATCTTCGGGTCGACATTGGGCAGGTCGTTGCTCAGCGGCAACCAGGTCTGCACGCGCTGGAAGAGGTAGAGGGCGAGCACTGACACCAGGCTGAAGGCCAGGAGAGCCAGCGCGTACACGTTCCAGCGCTGCTCCCGATCGGGATTGATCCGGAGGAGGCGGTAGATGAAGCGGTCGATCGGCCCGAAGACGCGGTCACCAGGCGCCTTGTCGCTCCCGTAGACCTTGGCCATGTACCGGCCCAGCGGACCGATGGCGACGAGGAGGACGATTATCAGGACGCCCAAGGCAATGAAGGACGCCGCCGACATCAGAACCTCTCCGGGAAGATGAGCACGAGGACGAGCAGCACCAGCACGGCCACGGACACGGCGAGGGCGATGTAGTTGTCGGTCGTCAGGTCAGCGAAGACAGGGATCACGCCGAGACCGCCTCGCGCTCGGCCTCCTCGGTCGGCTTCCGCGTCGTCGCCGGCGCGGGATCGGGACCGATGATGCGCTCGCACACGTAGACGTATCCGACGCACAGCAGGAAGAACGCGATGGTGATGACCACGAACAGCAGGTCGGCCACGGTGGGGTCCTTTCGTCAGTTCAGGGAGTGGAGCGGTGTCGTGTGGGCCGCGGCCACGGCGAGCTGGTCGGCCAAGGCCACAGCGACGCGCCGTTGCGCCTTGGTCGTGCCCTTGCCCGCGCGGGGCACCAACACGAGGCGCCCGAGGGCGTGACCCTGGTGGACGACCGGGACGGCGACCCCCTCGGCCGGCAGGGCGAACCCGCCCCCGGGCACCCAGTGGAGGTCGCGGGAGCTGATCTGGCCGTTGCGGTCGAGCATCGTGAGCGGTTCCTTCGGGGCGTACGGGTCGAAGCGGCACTCGGCCAGGTCGAGCTGCTCGATGAGGGCCCGGCGCACCACGGGCCACACCTCGTCGAGGTCGGCGCCGGCGGCTACAACTTCGGCCACGAGCTCGAGGTGCGACGCTCCTTCGGCGTGCATCTTCATTTCACGGCGGCTGGCGGCACGCAGGACGGCGAGCTCGCCGACGCAGAGGCCCACGACGAGCAGCAGAAGGGCGGTGATGATGTCCTCCCGGTCGTTGATGCGCAGGTTGTAGTAGGGCTGGGTGTGGAAGTAGTCGAAGGACAGGGCGGCGGCGATCGACGTCAGGACGCCCGCGAGACGGCCGCCGAAGGTTGCGGCCCCCACGATGATCACGACCAGGACGAGGGCCACGTTGCTGGGGCCGAGCCAGTCGCGGATCGACACGAGGAGCCCGGTCACGGCGATGGCCGCACCCACACCCAGTCCCGCCACGAGGCCAGACGACTCTCGCTCCACTGAGCTGGTGCTACCGCCGTCGCCCCGCCCCGGGAAGGCCCTTGACGCGTCCCTGACGCGTCCCGGCCCCGAACTAACGCCGGCTTGACACCCGCCACATCCGTCGCCCGTGGCGCCCGTTGGGGCGGAATTCGCCCCAATCAGCGACACAAGCGAGCCGCCGACCGGCGGCGGCCGGCCGTTCGCCCCCGGCCGCCAGCTCGGCCCGCCGCTGGAAGCTGTCGAGCTCGGCTTGCCGCCTCCGAGCGACGGCGTGGCTGCGCCGGGCCCGCTCCACCAGCTCACCCCCGACGAGGCCGACGACGGCCAGCAGCACCGTCGTGGTGATGTCCTCGCCGCGGTCGATCGTGAACGAGCCCTGCGGCACAGTGAGGAAGAAGTCGAACGCCAGGGCCGTGACGACTCCGGCCACGACCCCGGCGGCCCGACCGCCCAGGGCGGCGACGCCCAAGACCACGAGTACGAGTACGACAGCAAGGTTGGCGGCGCTGACGTGACCCCGCAGGGGCACGAGCACCAGAGAGGAGGCGAGCGGGACTGCGACCGCGACGAACAGTCGACCGGCCGGGCTCACACGGGTACGTCGACGACCTCGACGCGAACGCGCTCGAGATCGGCGACGGCAGCGACGATCTGCTCGGCCGACTGGTCGTGGAGCACACGGTGCCAAGGGCGGCGCAGCTTGAGCCGGCCCACCACCAAGGTGACCAAGCCGCGATGGTGTTGCAATGCTCCCTCTACCGCGGCGCGGATCTGAACCGGGCACGCGTCGTCCGTCTCTACGATCTCCAACGGCACCGCCATGCTCATGCCGGTACGGGTCCACTCGACGGCGTACTCGTGCGTGTCCTCGTCGGGTGCAGCGATGTGTACCGCCCGTACGACGCCGTCGGCGAGCTCGAGGCCGCGCCGCAGTGCGACGTAGGCGCGCCGGTCGAGTCGGCCGACCGCGATGAGCACGGCGTTGTCGGTCGCCAGCGACGTCATCACTCATCGCCCTACCGCCCGAGCCCTCGCCGCCACGTGGCCTTTGACGCCTTCTTAACGGGTTCCGATCGCGTCTCTACGCGACCTTTACGCCGTCGGCCGGGTTCGAGACGGGCTCGAAAGGTTGACTGGCTGAGTGCTCACTGCGGACGAGGTGACGGCACCGGAATCGTCTGCTCCACCCGTACCGGCGGCCGCGATCGAGCTGCCGGAGTCGTTCGGCTACCGGGTGAAGAACCGGCTCCTCGGCCCGCCGCTGCACACGGAACGCTTGGCCCACGAACGCCTCGGCAAGCCGACGGCGCTCGCCGTCTTCGCCAGCGACAACCTCTCGTCGTCGGCGTACGCCACTGAAGAGATCCTGCGCGTCGCCGTCCCTGCCGTCGGCCTGGCCGCCTTCAGCCTCGTGGTACCGATCACCGTCGCGCTGCTCGTCGTCCTCGGCTTCCTCATCCTCTCCTATCGCCAGACGATCAAGGCCTATCCGAGCGCGGGCGGTGCCTACATCGTCACTCGCGACAACTTCGGCCTCCTGCCGGCCCAGGTTGCCGGCGTCGCCCTCCTCACCGACTACGTGTTGACCGTCGCCGTCTCGGTGGCGGCCGGCGTGGCGGCGTTGTCGTCAGCGTTCCCGTCGCTGGCACCGTTCAACCTCTGGCTGTCGATCCTTTGCGTGCTGCTCATCGCCGGCGGCAACCTCAAGGGCGTTCGCGAATCAGGGAAGCTGTTCGCCGTCCCGACCTACTTCTTCATCGGCTGCATGGCCGTGCTGTTGAGCGTCGGGATCGCCCGCATGCTGCTCGGCGACCTGCCGGTCGCCACCCTCGACCACGAAGGTCTGGTCCCCGTCGGATCAGCGGGCAGCGGCCTCTTCTACGGGGCGTCGCTGTTCGTCGTGATGCACGCCTTCGCTTCGGGTGGCGCTGCCGTCACGGGCGTTGAGGCCATCTCGAACGGCGTGCCCGCCTTCAAGCAGCCGGCCTGGCGCAACGCCCGCACCACGCTCGTCATCATGGGGACACTGCTGGGCGTCATGTTCCTCGGCCTGTCGGTGCTGGCCGCCAAGGTGCACGCCGCGCCGTACGAGTCGGGCACGCCGACCGTCATTTCGCAAGTAGGCGAGCTCGTGTACGGCGACTCCGTATCCGGCCACATCCTGTACTACCTGCTGCAGGCGGGCACGATGCTCATCCTCGTGCTGGCCGCCAACACCAGCTTCGCCGACTTCCCGCGACTGGCCAGCTTCCACGCCGGCGACAACTTCATGCCCCGACAGCTCACCAAGCGCGGCCACCGCCTGGTGTTCTCCAACGGCATCCTCTTCCTCGCCGTCGCCGCCATCGTGCTGCTCGTACTCACCGACGCCAAGGTCGACCGGCTGATCCCCCTCTACGCCATCGGTGTGTTCACCAGCTTCACCCTGTCGCAGGCGGGCATGGCCAAGCACCACCTCACCCACAAGGAACCAGGCTGGCGGTGGGGCCTGTTCGTCAACGCCACCGGCGCGGTGCTCTCACTGATCGTCGACATCATCATCGCCATCACGAAGTTCACCCACGGGGCCTGGGTGATCGTTGTGATCGTGCCGATCCTCGTGGCACTCCTCGTCCGCCTGAACCGGCAGTACGAGGCCGAAGCCCATGAGCTAGAGGAGGATGCACCGGCGGCAGCGGCGGCGCCGATCATGCGGCGGCACGTGGTGATCGTGTTCGTCGACGAGCTCGACGTGGCGGCGGCGCGGGCGATCCAGTACGCCCGGACGTTGACACCGGACGACCTGCGCGTCATCCACTTCGACCTGGACCCGATCCGCACGGAGGACTTGGCGGCGGCGTGGCGGCACCTGGGGCTGAGCCGGCTGTCGCTGGAGATCGTCGAGCTGCCGGACCGCCGCCTGAACCGGGCTGCCCTGCAGGTCGCCGCCGACGAGCTGGCCGACGGAAGCACAGAGGTCTCGGTGCTCGTGCCCCGCTTGCAGCACAGCCGGGTGTGGCATCGACTGCTGCACGATCGCACCGCCGACTCGATCGCCCAGGCGCTCATGGACCTGCCGCACTGCAACGTGACGATCGTTCCGTATCATCTGCGCGCCGGTGGGCGCCCGCCTCGTACCACGGCCGTAGAGGCCGTCGGGAACGGCAACGGGAGCCAACCGGCCGTCTCGCTCGCGGCTCGAGGACCGGTCGATCTCGGCGTCGAGCTGCCCGCCGGCACCGTGCCCCTCGACCGCGTCCCGACCCGCCAGCACGTCACCGTCACGGGGCGCGTCCACGCCGTGCGCGTACAGCCGTGGGGCGGCGCGGCGTCCCTGGAGGCCACCATCAAGGACGGCCACGGCCTGCTCACGCTGGTGTTCCTCGGCCGGCGTGAAGTCGGCGGCGTGGGACCGGGGACGGTGCTCACCGTCTCGGGCGTCGTGGGCACGCACCGCAATCGGCCCGCCATGTTGAACCCGGCCTACACCTTGCTGTCGACCCCCGACCACACCGGCCACCACTGACACGGCCGCGACTACGCCCCTTTGGTTCTTGTCACGCCAGCGTGCGAAAACCGCTCACCGGCGTGACGAGTTGGTACCAGCCCAGCTCTGTCACACCCCCTTCGTAGGGTGCGAGCCATGGCGAAGGTGAAGACGGTGCACCGGTGCGAGGCGTGCGGCGCCACGTCGCCCCAGTGGGCGGGACGATGTCCGGCGTGCGGTGCGTGGAACGCGTTGACCGAGGAGGTCGTCGACACGAGTCCCCGCTCGTCGGGCGCGCCCGTTCCTCCGTCGGCCGTTGCGACGCCGATCACTGCCGTCGACGGTGCCCGCGCCTCGCCGGTGCCGACCGGAATCGCCGAGCTCGACCGGGTGCTCGGCGGTGGCGTGGTGCCGGGCTCGGTCACGCTCCTGGGTGGAGAACCGGGTGCGGGCAAGTCCACGCTGCTGCTCAGCGCGGCCGCTCAGCACGCTGGCGCCGGCGGCCGAGCGTTGTACGTGTCGGCGGAGGAGAGCGCCCATCAGGTACACGGGCGCGCCCAACGCCTCGGCGCGCTGGAGCCGGCGCTGTGGCTGCTGGCCGAGACGGTGCTACCGAACATCGTCACCGCCCTCGACGCCGTGGCGCCCGACGTCGTCGTGGTCGATTCCATCCAGGCCGTCGTCGACCCAGACGTCGGGTCAGCGCCGGGTTCGGTCGTGCAGGTCCGCGAGTGCGCACACAGATTCGTCGAGGAGGCTCGCCGTCGCGCCGCGGCCGTGGTGCTCGTCGGCCACGTCACCAAGGACGGCGCACTGGCCGGCCCGCGCGTGCTCGAACACGTCGTCGACACGGTGCTGTCGTTCGAGGGCGATCGTCACCACGCCTTGCGCCTCCTCAGAGCGGTGAAGCACCGGTTCGGGGCCACGCACGAGCTCGGCGTCTTCGAGATGACGAGCGGCGGACTCGTCGGGGTCGCCGACCCGAGCGGACTCCTCCTGGCCGACCGGCGCTGCGGCGTGCCCGGGTCGGTGGTGGTACCCGCCATCGAGGGCCAGCGACCGCTGCTCGTCGAGGTGCAGGCCCTCGTCACGACGTCACCACTGAGTTCGCCGCGACGGTCAGCACAGGGCATCGACCCCGGGCGCCTGTCGATGCTCTTGGCGGTGTTGAGTGAGCGGGCCGGCCTGTCGTTCGCCTCGAGCGACGTCTACGTCTCGGCCGTAGGC
>JBKOXV010000025.1:0-9510 GCA_046725105.1 bacterium
ATGTCGAATGCCGATTCGATCGCCGCCATCGTGACGAGTGGGTTGTGTGATCGGTTCCCGCGGTTGAAGTTCGTGTCGGTGGAGAGCGGGTTCGGGTACATCACGTATCTGCTCGAGTCGTTGGACTGGCATTGGCAGGGCTATGGCGCCCACCTGAAGTCGCCGATGTTGCCGAGTGAGTACTTCCGGCGGCAGTGCTACGGGACGTTCTGGTTCGAGCGGTTGACGTTGCCGTTGCTGGAGACCTATCCCGACAACTTCATGTTCGAGACCGACTACCCGCACCCCACGAGCATGTCGCCGGGGCCCGCCTCTCCGGCGCAGCTGCCCCACGACCACATCCTCTCGGCCTTCGTCGACGTCCCCGACGCCGTTGCCCGCAAGGCCCTCCACGACAACGCTGCCGCCGTCTACCACCTCGAAGGCTGACGCCTTTTCGCCAGGAGGTTCTGTCCATGGCCGATCTCGTCGCGATCCAGCAGCTCCTCGCTCGCTACTGCTTCGCCCATGACTCGCGTGACCCCGAGATGCTGGCGACGACGTTCGCCAAGGACGTGAGCCTGCTCGGCGAGCGGGGTCGCGACGCCGTGGTGGCCCGCTATGCCGAGGGCTACAAGCACCTCACGGCCCGGCGGCGCCACGTGCTCACCAACTTCATCCTGCTCGAGGACGGGGAGACCGAGGCCGTCGTTCAGTCGTACATCACGCTCTATCTCATTCGGGACGACAAGCTCGAGCTCCATCTGATCGGCGTCTATCGCGACCACGTCATCGTCGAGGACGGCGCGTGGAAGATCCTCACACGCGACGCCACGATGGATGTGCCCTACAACCCCGGCGACACGCAGCCGGCTGCCGCCGGCACCTACTCGCAGCGTTAGGTCTCGGCATCGGCCCGTTGGCCACGCTCCACGCCGAGGACCGGGCCGGTTCAGCGCGCGCCGACCGACCGGCACCGTCGTACCGACGCTGGTCGCCCCGGCAGAAGGAGATCTGCACGCAGCTCGAGGAGATCTTCCTGGTCGAGGGGTTCCGGCACCTCACCATCGCCGATCTCGTCGAGCGCCTCCACTGCTCTCGGCGCACGCTCTACAGCTTGGCGCCCAGTCGCGAAGAGCTGGTCCTCGCCGTGCTCGGTCGGATGATGAACCATCTGGGCGTCGAGGCCCGGGCTCGGGCGGCGGCGTGCGACGACCCGGGCGAGGCCATCGCCGTTTATCTCGACACCGGCGCCCGTCTGTGGCGCCGGTCGTCGCGGGAGTTCCACGAGGATCTCGAGTCCTACCTGCCGACCAGGCACCTCTACGACCGGCATCTCGAGATCGCCCTGGAGGTGCTCGGCAATCTCGTCGAGCAGGGCATCCGGCAGGGCCGATTCCGGGAACTGCATCCCCGCCTCGTCGCCGAGATCCTGTACGCGGCCGTCGACCGGATCCGCCAGCCCGAGGTGCTCAGGCGAGCGGGTGTCACCAGAGCGGAAGCCATCGCCGAGCTCAGCCGGCTGTTCCGGCGGGGACTCATCGCCGAGGCGCCCCCCAGCCGGCGCGGCGCGGCCGGCAGACCAGTCAGCGACGGGCGGCGGCGCTGAAGGCGAGGAACTCCTTCACGATCGTCTCGGTGTCGTTCACGTAGAGGCCGTGGCCGGCCCCGTCGATCTCGACCAGCGTGCAGTCGGGCAGTAGGTCGGCGGTCTTCCGGCCGGTGAGGTCGACGGGCGCCGAAGCATCGGCTGTGCCGTGGACCAGGAGCGTCGGCACGTCGAAGCTCGCCACTTCGCTCCGCAGATCGGTGGTCGTACCGATCCAGACCGTCTCGACGAGGGTCTTGAGCGGCGTGTCGACGATCTGCCTCGTCGTCCACTCGGCCATGCCGGCCGAGACGGTCGGCTTCAGCCCGAAGTACGGCGCTGCGTTCTGCTCGCACCACGCCGGCACGTCCCGGCGGAGCAGGGCCACGCTGGCTTCGATGATCGATCGGTCGACGCCGTCGGGATTGTCGTCGGTGGCGACCAGCAGCGGCATGATCGGTGCCAGGAACATGGCCCGGGCGATGCGGCCCGAGCCGTGGCGCGTGGCGTAGCGCACGATCTCGCTGCACCCGAAGGAGTGGCCCACGAGCGTGGCACCGTGGAGATCGAGGCGGTGCAGCAGGGCGGCGAGGTCGTCGGCGAAGCCGTCCAACGTCATCCCGGTGCCCGGCCGGTCGGACCGACCGTGGCCCCGGCGGTCGAAGCCGATGCACCGGTGGCCGGCGTCGACCAGGTCGTTCACGAGGTAGTGGAACTGGTCCGAGTTGAGCGCCCAGGCGTGCGAGAACACGACGGGGTGACCGGAGCCGAAGTCGAAGTAGAAGAGGCGGGTGTCGTCAGCGGTGGTGAGGTACGGCATGCCCCCACACTGGCGGCGGGGCGGCGCCGAATCGATTACCTCTCACGTAGCCAGTTACTTCACGGGCGAGGTGAGCGGGCGCGGGTCGAAGAAGGCGGTGACGGCGGCGATCTTGCCGTCGCGCAGCTCGTACCAGCCCACGGTCGGTATGGCGCCGGCGCCCCCGGCGAGGAGCTCGTAGCGCACGCAGACGTCGTTGCCCTCGGCGATGACCTTGGAGATCCGCACGCCGTCGAGCTTGGCGGCCATGCCGCGAACGCCGTCGATGTACTCGTCGCCGCCTTTGGTGCGGCCCAGCGGCCCGACGAAGGTGACGTCGTCCCTGAGCAGGGCCCGCGCTTGCTCGAAGTCGCCGCTCGTCCAGGCCTGCAGGCAGGCCACGGCGACATCCTTCACATCGGTTGTGCCCATACCGTCGGATACCCGCGGGCGTCGGCCCGGATACGCCGCGGGGGAACCTCAGCGCCCTCCTAGATTGGCGGGCATGCGCCGGCGGAGCCTCGTTGCCCTCGCGACGGCGGCCGCGCTCAGCGTGGCCGCCTGCGGCACCCGGCTGCCCGAGAGCGCCTTCACCACCACCACGGCCGGGGGTCCGGCGCCGAGCGGCAGTTCGAATCCGGCGTCCGACGTCGGCGTCTCGCCGACCGAGGTGCGCGTCGGGCTGATCGTGAGCAAGACGAGCGTGCTGGGCTCGGAGACGTTCGCGGCGCCGATGTACGGCGCCCTGGCCTACTTCAAGTCGCTCAACGCCCGGGGCGGTGTGGCCGGCCGAACGGTGAACGTCGACGTGTGCGACGACTCCGGAACCGGCGCCGGCAACGGCGACTGCGTGCACAGGCTGGTCGACGAGGACGAGGTGTTCGCCTTCGCCGGCAACTCCATCTACCAGTACGTCGGCGCCGCCGAGGTCGACGCCAAGGGTGTCCCCGACGTCGGCGGCCAGCCCATCGGCAACGCCTACGACCAGTACCAACACCTCTACTCGATCTACGGCAGCACGTATCCCCGCGAGGGCACGGTCGGCTACAACGGCAAGCTGTACGGCGGAACCGAGGTCTACCGGTACTTCAAGACGGCGCTGGGCACCAAGACGGCCGCCGTCGTGTCCTACAACCAAGCCGACTCGCAGCGCTTCGCCGACCTCACCGTCCGAAGCCTCCAGATCGAGGGCTACACCGTCGTTCGTGAGCAGGTCGACTTCGCCGTGCCCAACTTCGACGCCGTGGCGGCCGACATGAAGGCCCATGGCGTCGACTCCGTCTTCGACGCCCTCGACAGCACGGGCAACGTCAACCTCTGCAACGCCATGGACGGCGCCGGCGTCACGGTGACGGCCAAGGTGACGACCGTGCAGAGCTGGGACGAGACGGTGCGGACGCAGTACGCCAGCGCGCCGCGCTGCCGCAACTCGCTCTACGCGACGGCCCTCGACCGCAACTACATGGACATGCAGTACCCGCCCGTCGCCCAGTTCCGAGCGGACATCAAAGCCGCCTACCCCGACCGCGAGAACCGGCTGTCGATGTGGGAGCTGGAGGGCTGGGCGTCGGCCCAGTGGCTCACGGACGCCATGACGTCGTGCGGCGCCGCGCTCACGCGGGCCTGTGTGGAGGCGTACATGAATCGTCCCGACTTCTACGACGGGCACGGGCTGCTCGTGCCCCGCAACTTCGTGGTCGAGCCGACGCCGGCCCCGACCCAGCACAACTGCCTCAACGTGGCCCAGTGGCAGGACGCCGCCTACAACGGCACGGGCGGCTGGGTCACCCGGGTGCCCGACATGGACACCAACTGCTTCGACGTGCCGGCCGTGCCCTACGACGCTTGAGCCAGCCGAGCCACCCGGTTCGTGTCACGCCGGAGAGCGAAAACCGCTCGTGCCGGTGACGAGAACGGTGGGAGGCCGTCACCCGAGGGCGCGGGTGAGGGCGCCGTCGTGCAGCTCGCCGGGCTCGCCGGCAAAGGCCACGTCGCCTCGGCGCAGGACGTAGACCACGTCGGCGCGCTCCAGCACCTGGCGGGCGTACTGCTCGACCACCACGACGGCCCGACCGTCGGACACCAGCGCCGCCAGCGCCTCGTACAGCCGGTTCACGGCGGCCCGCGCCAGGCCGCGGCTCGCCTCGTCGAGGAGCACAGCGCCGCCCGGGCGCAGCAAGGGACGCGCCACCGCCAGCATCTGCTGCTCGCCGCCGGACAGCGTGCCCGCCGTCCGCTCCCGCAGTCGGGCCAGCTCGGGGAAGACGGCGAAGGCCCGATCGAAGTCGTCGGCGCCGGCGAACAGCCGCAGGTTCTCCTCGACGGTGAGCGACGCAAAGGCGCCGTGTTCGTCCGGGACCATGGTGATCCCGGCCAGGGCGCGCTCGTAGGCACTCCACTTCGTGACGTCGAGATGGCGCCAGTGGACCGTGCCGTCGCGCACGCGCACGGTTCCGGCCAGCGTGCGCAGGGCCGTGCTCTTGCCGGCCCCGTTGCGGCCGAGGACGGCCACCATCGAACCGGCCGGGAACGCCATCGTGACGCCGTGCAGGGCCTCGACGGGCCCGTACCCGGCCCGGGCGCTGACGAGGCTCAGCTCGATGGTCATGGCGCGGCCTGATCGAGCGAGCGCACGGTGTCATCGGCTTCCATGACGTCCGGCGGGCCGGTGGCCACCACCCGACCGGCCGCCATCACGTGGACGACGTTGGCGGTGTCGCGCACGAAGCTGAGGTCGTGCTCCACCAGCAGCAGCGCCAGGCCGCTCCGAGCCAGGGCTCGGAGAACCTCCCGCAGCTCCTCGGTCTCGTCGTCGTCGAGGCCGCTGGCCGGTTCGTCGAGCAGGAGTACGGACGGTGACGAACAGAGAGCGCGGCCCAACTCCACCAGGCGGAGGCGGCCCGTGGGCAGGGTGGCGGCGGCGGCGGCACGGTAGGCGTCGAGCTCGAGCTGGGCCGACACGCGATCGACCGTCTCCTGGGTAGTGGCCCGGCGCCGGTCGGGCAGGCCGAGCAGCCCGCGGATGATGCCTTCGCGCCGGCGGTTCTCCGCCCCGACCAGCAGGTTCTCCTCGACCGTGAGGCTCGGGAACACCGACGAGTGTTGGAACGTCCGAGCCAGGCCCAGTCGCGCCCGGGCGTCGCTCGGTTCCCTGGTCACGTCCGTTGGGCCCAGATGGACCGAGCCTTCGTCGGGCAGGAGGGCACCCGACAGGCAATGGAACAGCGTCGTCTTACCGGCACCGTTCGGTCCGATGATCGCCGTGACCTGACCGGGCTCGGCCACGAGATCGACACCGTCGACGGCGTGCACACCGGCGTACCGCTTCACGATGCGGTGCGCCTCGAGGCGCAGGCCCGTCATCGGTTCAGCCGGGCGAGGGCGGCCCGGCCCGCCGCCGACAGGCGCACCGGAGTGAGCGGTGGGCGGCCCTCGGTGCGCGCCCACACGGCGGCCCCGGCCCGGCGCATGGTGTACAGCACGCCGCCGGGCATGCGCCCGAGCAAGAGCGCCGCCGCCCCGATGGCGATCGTGGACGCGCCCGGCGTGACGCCGTTGTCGAGGCCGATGATGGCGGCGGCGGCAATGACGGCACCGGCGGCGCTGTCGACACCGAACACCACGACGGCGGCGAACCAGATGAGGCTCTGGATCGGGTCGAAGGTGGCGGCGTCGAAGGCCCGCAGGCTCTGGGAGAGCAGCACCCCGCCCAGCCCGGCCAGGGCGGCGCTGACGGCGAAGACGAACACCTTCAACCGGCGCACGTCGATGCCCGTCGCGCTGGCGCCGTCCTCGTCGTCGCGCACGGCCAGGAGCGCCCGGCCGAGACGGCCGCGGTGCAGGTTTCGGACGAGCACCAAGGCCCCCCCGAGGCACACCAGCTCGAACAGGTAGTAGGCGCGGTTGCCCGTGAAGGGTTCCGGCAACGACACCGTGACGCCGGACACGAACGATGACTGCGTGAAGACGAACCGGCTCACGACCGAGCCCACCGCGAAGGTGGTGAGGGCGAGGAACAGGCCGCGGCGGCGGATGGCTGGCCATCCCGTCAGCAGGCCGATCGGCACGACGAGCAGGGCGCCGACGACGAGGGCGAGCAGGTCCGGCAGCTCCGGCAGGAACCAGAAGCCACCCGCCGCCAGCTTGGCGGCCAGCAACGCACCGAGCCCCGCAAAGCCGGCTTGGCCGAGCGAGATCTGGCCGCTGTAGCCCGTGACGACCACGATCGACACCAGGATGACGGCCAGGGCCGGGACCAGCTGGGCGTCGCGGAGGTCACCCCGTTGGAACGCCAGCGGGATGGCAAGCAGCACCACGCACGGCACCCACCAGCCCCGCGGTGGGCGGAGCTCGCGGCGTACGGCCAGGTGAGCCGCCGTGCCGGCGTCACCTCCGGGCTCGTCCAACCGTGGCAGCAGGAGCACGGCGACGAGCAGGGCGACGACGAAGAGGTTGGTGGTGAGCGCCTCGAGCAGCGCCGCGTTGCGCCCGACCAGATGAAACCGGGTGAGCTCGCTCTGCGCCACGCCGAGGACGAGGGCCGACACGACGGCGATGGCAGGACTCACCAGCCGGGCGATCACAGCGACCGCCATGGTCTCGAGCACGACCAGCGTGAGCCCATAGGGATCGAGGCGTAGCCGGGGCGCGATGAGCACGCCAGCGGTGCCGGCCAAGGTGCAGCCGATGGCCCACCCCGCCGAAGCGACGCGGTCGGCGGGCAGGCGGGCCAGCTCGGCCAGCGAGCGCTGCTCGACCACGGCTCGAGCCACCAGCCCGGCGCGGGTGCGCACGACGACGGCAAGCGCGATGGAGACGGCGGCCACCACGGCCAGGTCGACCAGCGTGTCGTACCGCACCGTCGTGCCGCCCGGCAGCGTCACGGCACCGGCCGGGACGATGGACGGCACGTCCACGTGGGTCTCGCTGCCCCATACGACGAAGGCGCACCCCACGAGGAGGACGAACACGCCGAGCGACACCACCAGTGACTCGGCCGGCGGTGCGGCGCGGCGTTCGAGGGGCCGGAACACGAGCCGTTCGAGGACGAGGCCCAGGGCGGGCGCGAACACGAACAGGACGAGGGGTGCAGCCAGACCGATCGGCCAGCCCCATTGCTGAACCGTCTGCCACAGCAGGTAGGCGCAGATCATGGCGATGGCGCCGAAGGCCAGATTGAACACGCCGGTGGCGCGGTAGGTGACGAGCAGGCCGAGGCCAGAGAGGGCGGCCACCGCCCCGATACCGATGCCCGCAATGGCGAGCTCGAGCGTGAGCACGGTCAGGCCGGCGCCGGCGCCGGCGGCTCGCACACCGGGCACGGCTCGAGGTGCGCGCCGGCCACGTCGGCGGCGCCGACGTCGTGCACGGGCCTGCCGGTGACGAGCGGGCAGGCGGCCCGGTGATAGCGCGTGGCGCCGTCCACGGCGACCAGCCGACCGTCGAGGGCGGGATCGACGGCCGGTTCGGCGGCGGCTGGCGCCGCGCCTCCGGCCGGCTCGGTGAACAGCGCGTAAAGCGCATCGACGCGCTGGTCGGTGCGCGTGGCGGCGTCGCGCCAGCGCTCGGCGGCGATGAGCACCGCGCCGGCGACGAGCAGGGCGCCGCCGGGGATGCACGCCGAGACGACGTAGGGCATCTGGCGCGCCACGTCGGCCTCGCCCGCCACCTTGTACCAGCCGACAATCAGCAGTACGACGCCGACCACGGCGACCACCACGCCGAGCCAGGTACGCATCCTCGTCTGCGCCCAATCCGTCGCCATTCGAGGTCGAGGATAGAGCGCGGTCTGCGGGTTGGAGGCGACCCTTCGAGCTGCCAGCATGGTGCCCGACCATGCGGACACGTGCACGCGGGAGGGGTTGGCGGGCCTCGCTCGCGGGGGCGATCGTGCTGGTTGCGGCGTGTGGGAGTCGCGTCCCAGCGTCCCGCCCGCCCACCACGCCGGCGCCATCGACGTCGTCGCCGCCGTCCACGGCAAGCACCACGGCGCCGACATCGCCCGTGCCATCGGTCACGACCGCATCGACGTCGCCGCCGTCGACGTCAGCCACCTCCGTCGCCTTCGACCAGACCGCGGCGACGGCCCAGATCACGGCGAACTGGGAGATGTTCTTCACGCCCGGCACGTCGATCGACGAGCGGGTGGCGCTGTTGCAGAGCGGCGCCGCCCTGCGCGCCGCCATCGAGCAGAGCGCCACCAATCCGCTCCAGCAGCAGGCCAGCGCCAAGGTCACACAGGTGACCTTCACGTCGCCGACGCAAGCGACGGTCACCTACGACGTGTCGCTGAACGGCACAGTCGCGTTGCCGAACGCCCAGGGCACCGCCGTGCTCGAGGGGGGCACGTGGAAGGTCAGCCAGGACAGCTTCTGCTCGCTGCTCAGCCTGGCCGCCACCGGGCCGATCCCGGGCTGCGGCTGACCTCCCCTCCGCCGACGGTGACGCTTTTCCACCGCAGCGGTGGAAACCGTCACGTCGATGGCGATAAGGCCGACGGGAGGGCGGTATTACGCGGGCGGGCCTCGGGTATCACGCCGGCGTGGGTCACCCGTACGGCGTATCGGTTGAGAATCCATGGGGTGAGCGCACCCCGTTCGGCGCCGGGAACCCGTGGCCGGACCGCCCCGACATCATGCTCAGCGCCGGCGTGGGCGAGGCCGACGTCGACCGGTGGGTGCAGTCGGCGTGCGTGCTGTGCTCCAACGGCTGCGCCCTCGACATCGCCGTGCGTGACGAGCGGATCGTCGGTGTGCGGGGGCGCCCCGTCGACCGGGTGAATCACGGCCGCTTGGGCGTGAAGGGCCTGTACGGGTGGCAAGCCAACAACGCCGCCGACCGTCTGACCCGGCCGCTGGTACGGGTGAACGGCTGGCTGGAGGAGGTCGACTGGGACACCGCCATGGCGATCGTGGTCGAGCGAGCACGCGAACTCCTCGCCCAGCGCGGTCCGCTGGCGCTCGGCTTCTACACCACGGGCCAGCTGTTCCTCGAGGAGTACTACACGCTGGCGCTCCTGGCTCGTGGTGGGATCGGGACGCCGCACCTCGATGGCAACACCCGCCTGTGTACGGCGACAGCGGCGGCGGCGTTGAAGGAGACGTTCGGCTGTGACGGGCAGCCGGCGTCGTACACGGATGTCGAC
>JBKOXV010000073.1:0-7068 GCA_046725105.1 bacterium
GCCACAGCTTGATCAACAAGTGCCTGCAACGTATCTGCACCCAACCCCAATCGCGCCCCAACTCGTTACTCATTTGCCGATGAGCGGTAGTCAGCGGTTCCGTTCAGTGCTGTGACGGGAACGACGCCTCGCGTCGCGAGACGTACTCGACTTGTGCCGGGAGGTCAGCCCGATGAGAGGGGTGAGCACTGGATACGCCCTCGCATACCGCTTCGGGCTCACTCCGTGGGAGCGTTATGGAAGGGCCGCGGCGGCGAGTATCGGGGCCCTGCTGGACCGGGAGGAGGCAGAGCGGTCGCGCCCGCTCGGTCGGGCCCTCGATCTCGGCTGCGGCCGTGGCCAGTACACCCCCGAACTCGCGAGGAGGGGTTGGGAGGCCGTGGGCATCGACAACATCCCGCGCGCGATCGACGCGGCGAACCGCAGGGGCGTCTGCGGCGCCACCTTCGTGGTGGGCGACGTGACGGACCTCGCGCCGGCCGACCTGGGCACGTTCGACTTCTTCTTCGACGTCGGCTGCTTCCAGGGCCTGAGCTCCGAGCAGCGTCTCGCCGAGGGTCGGGGTGTCTCTGCGCTTGCCTACCCCGGTGCGACGCTGCTGATGCTCGCCTTCCAGCCGACCAGTATGCGTTCCGTCGTGGGTGGCGTGTCGAGGGCGGACGTCGAGGCTGCATTCCCGGGCTGGGAGATGCTCTCGGTCGAGCCCGCGGACACCACGGGGCTGGGGTGGCCGCTGACGAAGACAGCGCCGCAGTGGTACCGGCTCCGCCGACAGGCCTAGAACGAAAAGCATCCTGTGATGCCGCTGAGCGCGCGGCGCAACGTTCTGCTGCCGGTCGCACGGTGTCCGACCGAAGCAGACGACTGGGCTGGCCCGGCGAGGCTGCACGGCGTTGCCACGGTCTGAATCCGTTGACAGGCGTAGCACCTGCTGCGGTGAGTGCGCCATCGTGTTGGGTGCCCGGGGATCAGTTGTCGATTGGTGGCAGGGCCAGGACCGGGCCTGCTGAGGGTTCGCTACGTCGGCTGAGCTCGGCGGCGTAGGCGGTCCAGTCTCCGGCGGCGGCGCGCTGCCACCTGACCGCGGTGCTGATGTCGATGCCCAGGCTGCGGGCAGGACGGCGGCGGGAAGTTCGGTGGCCAGTTGGCACAGCGCCGCGGTGCGAGCGGGCTGGGTGTAGATGCCGAGCCTAGCGAGGCGTCGCAGCAGCTGGGAGGCGCTGATGGGGCGGCTGGGTGGGCGGCCGGGGAAAGCCACGGCGAGGCGGCTTGGCCGGTGGCCGGGCGGTCGGCGATCAGGCCGCGGGCGAGGGTGGCGAGCGGTTCGGGCAAGTCGACTGGGGTGGCGCCGAGGCGGATACGGACGTGTCCATCCTCGGCGATGAGGTGATCAACCTTCAGTCGGCTGACGTGGCCGGCGGTTTGGGCGTAGAGGACGACGAGCAGGCCGGCGACGCGGTCGGCGGGGTGGATGCTGGCGTCGTGGAGCAGCCGCCGGGCGATGCCCCATCGCTGGTCTTGATCGACGGGGCCTTGCGGTCCCTGCCAACGTTGTGCTGGCAGGTCCAGGGTGGTGACTTTGTGGGACTTCGCCCAGCGGATGAAGGTGCCGAGGGCTCCGGGTTCGGGTACCTGGTTGTCGATCAGCCACTGGTCGAGGTCGGCCTGCCGGCAGGTAGCGAGGGTGCGGTCGTGGGCGGCCAGGACGGCAAGGAAGTCGATAGCCGCCTGGGTGCGGTGGCGAAGCGTCTGGGACTGCTCGTAGGTGACGCCGCCGGCGGCGGCTCGGCGGCGTAGCCGGCGTAGGTGGTGCCAAGTCGTGTAGCGGCGCAGCAGGTGCCGGTCGGCGGAATCGCCGATGCCGGCGATTGTGGTGTTCAGCCACGCTTCCAGGCGGGCGAGGTGCTCGTCGCGGGCGGGCAGGACCCTCGCGGCGACCAGTACGGCGCGGAGATGCTCGACGCATTTGTCTGGCGCCAACTGGTCGAGGGCCTCGTGAGAGAGCGGTAGCGCGCCGCTCGCGCCCAGGCCTGCCCAGGCCCAGGCCGCCCCGGCCCGGGGTTCAGCGCGGACCATAGGTCCGCCAGACGGTGCACGTTCGAACGCACGTTCGATAACATCGTGAAGCATGGGGCCCCTCGGGTTTCGCGGTTACGCGGCTGCCTGGGCCCAGGCCAGCCGCACGGCGCTGATTTCTTCGGGTGTGGCCTGGCCAGGTACTTCGGGCTGATATTGGGCAGCGATCAGGACCCGACGAAGCTTGACGATCATGTCGAGGTAGGACGGGCGTCTCTTGGTGGTGTACCAGGGTGCGTGGTTGCGGCGGTCGCGGACGACGTTCGGGTGGTGGCCGGCCAGGTGGTACCAGATGACCACGACGCTTTGGGTGTAGAGCCCGAACGGGACGGTGCGTTCCACCGCCGCGCGGGTGCGGTTGCGGGCTTCGCCGACGCCGGTGGTGTTCTTGGCGTCGGCGAAGGCGACCTCGATGGCCCAGCGGGCGGCGTAGCGTTCCACGATGGCGGCGATCGGGGTGGCCAGGTCGGTGGTGACCAGCGCGAGGCTGGGTTTACCGGGCTCGACGAGGACCAGTACCCGGACGGGGCGGGCACCGAACACACCGCGCCACAGACACCGCTGATGATGAACCTGGATGGTGCTGGTGCGGCCGTAGCGGGTCACGGTCACCGCGCTGGCCGGCACCGCCGCGGCCAGGTCGGCGGGGGTGCCGATCCGGGCACCGTAGACCCGGGGCCGGCCACGTCCACGCAGCCGGGGCGGGTGGTCCAGGTCGGGGGGCACGTGCCAGAGGCTGGCGTTGCTGCGCAGCGGCCCGGTCAGTGTCACGTGAGGTGGGAGCCGGCGCATCTCGGTGCACAGGTAGGCGCCGTCGCCGACCACATGCACACCCCTGCCGCGGGTGGCGACGGCGATCACCTCGACCAGTTCCCGGGTCAGCACCGTCTTCGGAGGTCCGCCCTTGCGCCATAGCCGGGCCAGCACCGGCAGCGCGACCGGTCGGTCCAGGAACGGCAGCATGACCACCACCGCGGCGACCACGAAGGTGTTGCCGCGGGACAGTTTCTGGTTGCCCTTGGCCACCTTCAACGACCCGTCGTAGCCCCAGTGCGCCGCGTACACGCGTCTACCGGAGCGGCGGAACATCGTATCATCGACCGCCACGGTCAGCGGTGCGCCGATCGGCAGCAGGTGTCCGATGATCAGCCGCAACACTGTGAGCCCGACTGCGTCGGGGTGCCAGCGGGCGGTGGTGAAAAACCGGTGCGCCCGGCCGTGATGCGATACCCCGGCCAGCCCGGCGCCGGCCAGCATGCCGCACACCGTGCGGTGCGCCGGCCGGGCCACCATCCCCGCCAGCAGGCTCACGAACGTGGCGAACGACGGAGTGGTGAAGCACGGCCGGAACGCCTCCAGCACGCGTCTCAGCGACCCCGGTAGGGTATGCACCCGGAGCATCGGCGGTAACTCTTTCGACGAGTTATAGGCAACCGCCGATGCTCCTTCACACCCCTCCGAAGATCTCTCCGACACGCCGGCTCGACCGTGCGCACTTCTTCGTTGTCCTGTCGGGTCTTCCTGGCTCTGGTGGACGCCAACAGGCGCACTATCCCGACCGATCAGGCATGCGGAAGCGGCCGCGTAAACTCCCAGCCGAAGCCTCGACGACATGGCTGGCGGTGCATGACCGAGCTGATCGCGCGGGTAGAGGTCAAGGACGTCGACGCCTGGCTGCGTGTCCATCGCGAGAACGCCGCAAAGCGCGCCGAGTACGGGATGACAGACGGGCCCATCTACCGGGACATCGACAATCCCAATGCGCTGCTGATGCACACCCATGTCGACGATCTCGGCCGGGCGCAGGAGTGGTTCGCCAGCGAGGCGTTCAAAGCCGCGAGCGGGCAGTCAACCGCCGTGGGCCGTGAGTTCTACGTCGCGGAGCGACACCAACCGGGGTCATGACCCAGCCCAGCCGTCCCTCCTCAGACCCGGTCGAAGCCAAGATCGAGCGGCGTCCGGCACTGGCCGCTTCGAAGTCACCCACAGAAGCCGATCGTCGCGCACACGTTCCCAAGGAACGCGAAACTGAATGAGGGTTGAGTGAGTAACCCTGGCCGTGGAACAGGGTCAACGCCAGGATGAACCACACCGTCGCCCGCCGGCAACCGGCGTACCCGCCGCCGCACCCGCCCGGTCTCGGTGAGGATCTGGTCGACCAGGCCGACCGGGATGTGCTCGGCCAGCACCCCCAACCCCAGGCGCTGCCACACCGGCACGACCACGCACGCGCCAAAGCGCGCCCGCGGCATCATCTGTAGCCACGAAGCTCCTGGATCAACGTCTGTCTTGGTCGATCGACGTTCTACAGGAGCCTCGCCACCCACCGACCCCGCCGCGCCGGGACGTCGATCACCAACCCAACCCGCGCCGAGGAGCAGCCCGTCAGCTGCGGCAACGCTTAACTACCCGGCATTGCCCTTCACTCGCCGGGGGTGAGGCCGGGGGGCGGGGCCGAGCGCGATGATTCGGGCAAGGTGCCGCTGCGCAGCCGAGGGAGTTCTACGATGACGAACGCGCCCGACCGGCATGCACGTACGATGCTGCCGATTCCTGACCGTCCGGCGCCTGGCCTGACGACCTATGACGCCAAGGACCCCGACACGGCGTTCCCGCCGATCGAGCCGTTGCTTCCGCCGGAGGGCGCTCCGAATGTCCTGGTCGTTCTGCTGGATGACGTGGGGTTCGGGGCGGCGAGCGCGTTCGGGGGCCCGTGCCGCACGCCGACGGCCGAGCAGCTGGCGGCCGGCGGTCTGAGGTACAACCGCTTCCACACGACCGCGCTGTGCGCGCCGACCCGGGCGGCGCTGTTGTCCGGCCGCAACCACCACTCGGTGGGCATGGGCAGCATCACCGAGACCGCGACGTCGGCGCCGGGCAACAGCTCACTGCGGCCGAACACCAAGGCGCCGCTGGCGATGACGTTGAAACTCAACGGATACTCCACGGCGCAGTTCGGCAAGTGCCACGAGGTGCCGGTGTGGCAGTCCTCGCCGATGGGGCCCTTCGACGCGTGGCCGTCGGTGGGTGGCGGGTTCGAGACCTTCTACGGCTTCATCGGCGGCGAGAACAACCAGTGGGATCCGGCGCTGTACGACGGTACGACCCCGGTCGAACCGCCGGCCACCCCGGAGCAGGGCTACCACCTGACCGAGGACCTCGCCGATCGGGCCTGCAACTGGGTGCGTCAACAGAAGGCGCTGATGCCGGACAAGCCGTTCTTCGTCTACTTCGCGCCGGGTGCGACGCACGCACCGCACCACGTCCCCACGGAGTGGGTGGACCGGTACCGGGGCAAGTTCGACGACGGGTGGGACGTGCAGCGCGAGCGAACCTTCGCCCGGCAGAAGGAGCTGGGGGTCATCCCGCCCGACGCCGAACTCACCGAGCGGCACGCCGAAATCCCGGCCTGGGACGACATGCCCGAAGCGCTCAAGCCTGTCCTCGCGCGGCAGATGGAGGTCTACGCGGGGTTCCTCGAGCACGTTGACCACCACGTCGGACGGCTGATCGATGTCATTGAGGACCTCGGGGTCCTCGACAACACGCTGGTGTACTACATCGTCGGCGACAACGGCGCGTCCGCCGAGGGCACCCTGAACGGCGCCTTCAACGAGATGGCCAACTTCAACGGGATGGCGGCGCTGGAGACGCCCGAGTTCATGGTCAGCAAGATGGCCGAGTTCGGCTCGCCGAGCTCATACAACCACTTCTCCGTGGGCTGGGCGTGGGCCATGGACACCCCGTTCCAGTGGACCAAGCAGGTCGCGTCACACTGGGGCGGCACGCGCAACGGCACCATCGTGCACTGGCCCGCCGGGATCACCGAGCAGGGTCGGTTGCGCTCGCAATTCACGCACGTGATCGACGTGGCGCCCACGATCCTGGAGGCGGCCGGGCTGCCCGAACCGACCATGGTCAACGGTGTGCAGCAGTCGCCCATGGAGGGCACGAGCATGCTGTACACCTTCGGCGACCCCGGGGCGCCGGAGCGCCATGATCTGCAGTACTTCGAGATGTTCGGCAACCGGGGCATCTACCACAAGGGCTGGAGCGCGGTCACCAAGCACCGCACGCCGTGGGTGATGGTCGGCGGAACGCTGCCGGCGTTCGACGACGATCTATGGGAACTCTACGACGGCAACAGCGACTACAGCCAAGCCCACGATCTTGCCACCAAGATGCCCGACATGCTGGCGAAGCTGCAACGGCTGTGGCTCATCGAGGCCGTCAAGTACAACGTGCTGCCCATCGACGACCGCACGTCCGAGCGGCTCGAGCCGAAGATGGCCGGGCGGCCGACCCTCATCCGGGGCAACTCGCAGCTGTTCTTCCCCGGCATGGGACGCCTGTCGGAGAACAGCGTGGTCAGCATCAAGAACAGGTCCTTCTCGGTCACCGCGGAAGTCGAGGTGCCGGCCGACGGCGCCAACGGAGTGATCATCGCCCAGGGAGGCAGGTTCGGCGGCTGGGCCGTCTACGTCAAGGACGGCAAGGCCAAGTTCGTGTACAACGTGCTCGGCATCCAGGATTTCACCACCCAGGCCGACTCGCCGATCCCGGCCGGCAAGCACCAGGTGCGCATGGAGTTCGCCTATGACGGTGGCGGACTCGCCAAGGGTGGCGACGTCACCCTGTACTACGACGGGACCGCCGTCGGCACCGGTCGCGTCGGGGCCACCCAACCGATGATCTTCTCTGCCGACGAGACGACCGACATCGGCTACGAGTCCGGCACCACCGTAACCCCCGACTACTCGACACAGACCAGCCGCTTCACCGGCAAGATCAACTGGGTACAGATCGACCTCGGCGACGACGACCACGACCACTTCATCGACCCCGAGGAACGCCTCCGCATCGCCATGGCAAGGCAGTAGTAGACCACGCCCCGAGCAGGGACGCCGGATGGAGACCGGTCGCAACCGCCAAGCTCAACTTGCTCGGCCGGCGCTCGCACATCCGTTCCAACAGAGTGCGCAAGTCGAGTGG
>JBKOXV010000271.1:0-9397 GCA_046725105.1 bacterium
ACCTGCACGCCCGGGGGCCCGCCCACCTGGGTGCCCAGGTGACGGCGGCGCTGAACGCGTTGACCGACCAGCTGTTCCACCAGGCCTACGCCGAGGGTCGCCGCGAACCCCGGGAGGCCTACGCCTTCGACGCCCTCGTGGCGTTGGCCGGTCAGGCCGGGCCGGCACCGGCTCGTACCACCCGGTATCGGGCCCTGGTCCGCGTCGACCTCGAGGCGCTGACCCGGGGCGCCACCGCCGGCGAGGAACGCTGTGAGATCACCGGTATCGGCCCCATCCCCGTCCGAGTAGCCCGACAGGTGTTGGGCGACGCCATCGTTCACCTGGTCATCACCCGGGGACGCGACGTCGCCACCGTCGTCCACCTCGGCCGGGGTCCGTCGGGCGCCCAGAAGCTCGCCCTGCTGTGGAGCCAACCCACCTGCACCCGTCAAGGCTGCGACCAGCCGTGGACCTTCACCGAAATCGACCACCGCATCCCGTGGGCCGACGTCCACCGGACCGTGCTCGACGGGCTCGACCGGCTGTGCCGCCACGACCACCGCCTCAAAACGCACCACGGCTGGGCCCTCGTCGCCGGCACCGGCACCCGACCCATGGTCCCACCCGACCACCCCGACCACCCCCACAATGCCAGCCATACAGGAACGGACCCACCGTGAGCGCGGGCCCGAGTCGGCGCTCGGTCATTCGGGGGCGCGATTGCCGCGCCGCGCGGCGCGGTGCCGAGCGAGCGCGCCCCGGCCCGGCCCGGCAACGCTCCCCGGCCTCAGTGGTGGGGCCGCGGCAAGAACCGGTCACTCACAATGCGCAGCTGGATCTCCGACGTGCCCTCGAAGATCTTGGTCAGCCGGGCGTCACGCCAGTACCGCTCGATGGGCAGGTCTGTGGTGTAGCCAGCGCCGCCGTGGATCTGCAGGGCCTCGCTGGTCACTCGCTCGGCCATTTCACTGGCCAGATACTTCACCATCGAAGCCTGGTGGTCGACGGAGTAGCCGGCGTCGGCGTCCGCGGCGACCTGGTACATGAGGGCCCGGCACGCCTCGATCTCCGAGGCCATGTTGGCGATCTTGAACCGGATGGCCTGGAAGTCGCCGATCGGCTGGTCGAACTGCTTGCGCGCCTGAGCGTAGGCCACGGCGTCCTCCAACGCGCCCCGTGCCAGTCCGATCGATCGGGCCGCGGTGTGCACTCGCGCCACCGAAAGGCCTCGCGAGAGACTCTTGAAGCCGGCGGTGACGTCGCCGTCGTCAGCGTCGCGCCCCAACAAGAACTCGGCGGGCACCCGGACGTCGTTGAGCGACAGTTCCCACGTCTTCCATCCGTGGTAGCCGATCTTGCGGATCGGGTTTCCGGTCATGCCTGGCGGGAAGGAGCCCCTCTCCTTGGGGATGTAGAAGCTGCGGATGCCGGCCTGGCGGCGTTCCGGGTCGTACGGCGTGGTGCGGGCGTACACGATGAGGTAGTCGGCCCGATCGGCGAATGTGCACCACATCTTCTGGCCGTTCAGCACCCACTCGTCGCCGACGCGTTCGGCCCGAGTGCGGATCGAGGCGACGTCCGATCCGGCGTCGGGCTCACTGATGGCGGTGGCGCCGAGATACTCGCCCCGCGCCACGCGCGGCACCAGCTCGTCGCGCCGCGAGGATGGGAACTGGCCGCCGTGACCGTTGCCGCGGGCGATGATGCTGGCCACGCTCATCCAGGCCCGGGCCAGCTCTTCGGTGACCAGCACGTACTCGAAAAGGCCGAGGCCGAGACCGCCGTGCTGTTCGTCGATCATGATGCCGAAGAAGCCCATCTTGCCCATCTGGGCGACGAGGTCGTCGGGCATCTCGCCCTGCACCGGATCGAGCTCGTTGGCGATCGGCAGCACCTCGTGCATGGCGAACTGACGGGCCAGGTCCCGGATCACCAACCGGTCGTCGGAGGCGTAGGCCGACGGGAGCGACGTGGGCGCCACGGGCATGAGATCCATGCCCGGAGTGTCGGCCTCGAGGTGATTGCTTGTCAACTAGCAAATGTCGCGGTATGGTCGGCGACTCTGGCGTCGACGTGCCGACCAAGGGGGAGCATGAGCAGCCTCGACCCGTCGTCATTCCGACTTGCCGCCAAGGGGAACAAGTTCGAAGACTTTGTCGTCGGTCGCGTGCTCGACCACCACTGGGGCCGCACCATCACGGCCGGCGACAACGCCATCTTCTCCACGGCCATGTGCAACTGGAACCCGATGCATCTCAACGTGGAGTTCGCCCGGGCCCACGGCCATCCCGACGTGGTCGTCAACCCGATGCTCGTGCTGTGCACGGTGGTGGGCATGTCGGTCGAAGACCTCAGTGAGGCGGGCGGCCCGTTCCTGGGTGTCGAGGACTGCAGCTTCCACCGTCCTGTCCATCCCGGCGACACCGTCACCGCCCGCTCCACGGTGGTGGACGCCCGCCCATCGGAGAGTCGCCCGGAGGCCGGCGTTGTCACGTGGCACACCGAGGCCCACAACCAGCGGGGCGAGCTGGTCGTCGACTACCGGCGGACGAACCTGGTGGCGAAGCGGGCGTGGCCACGGGAGGGCGAATGGTCACGGGAGGAGGAGCGTCCACGGGAGCAGGAGCCGCCACGGGAGCGCGAGCCGTCATGATCGAACCGATCCTGATCGATCGTCACGTGTCGGCCCTCACCGGCACCGGCAACTTCTTCGAGGACTTCCTTGTCGGACGCCGCATCCGGCATGCCCGCGGCGCCACGGTCGGCGAGGTCGAGAACAACCTCGTCACCAAGCAGGTCATGAACACGGCGCAGAGCCACTGGAACGACCACGTGATGGCCGGGCATCCCTTGGGCGACGGGCGCCTGGTGTTCGGCCTCGTCACCGGCTCCCTGGTGTTCGGTCTCGCCAGCCAGGACACGGCGGAGAACGCCCTCGCCGAGCTCGGCTGCACCGGGCTCCGTTTCCGCGCCCCGGTGCACATCGGCGACACCCTGTACGCCTACACCGAGGTGCTGGGGGCGGAGCCCTCACCAGATCGGGACGACGCCGGCATCGTGCGGTTCAAGCACTGGGGTGTGACGCACGACGACAGGCTCGTGTTCGAAGGCGAGCGGATCGTGCTGGTGAAGCGGCGTACCCACTGGGCCCTGGACGAGAACCGATCGTGATCGCGGCGACGCGCAACCGGCACCAGGAGCGGTCCGAGCTCTCCTCAGCCCGCCTGCTCGACGCCGCGGCCGAGCTCATCGAAAAGGGCGGCTACGAGGCCATGACGCTCGCCGCCGTCGGTGAACGGGCCGGCTACAGCCGCGGTCTGGTGACAGCCCGCTTCGGCTCGAAGGAGCAGTTGTTGGTGGCGCTCGTCGATCGCATCACGACCCGGTGGAGCCATCGCAACGTGCTCCCGCGTACGGCCGGTCGAAGCGGGCGCGAGGGCATTCTCATCCTCATCGACGCCATCCGGACGCAAGCCGAGCGGGATCCCCGAGCCCTCCGGACCCTGTACGCGTTGATGTTCGAGGCGCTCGGCCCGAACGTGTCGTTGCGCCGCCACTTCGTGGAGTTCCATCGTACGATGCGGTCCGATCTGGCTGGTCTCGTTCGTCGAGGCGTGCGCGACGGGTCCATCGTCCGCCGCCGTCCTGACGAGGAAGCAATGCTGGTCGTCGCCGGCCTCCGGGGCATCGCCTACCAGTGGCGGCTCGACCCCGACTGCTTCGATGCCGTCGCCGCCCTGCGTGTGCTGGGCGAGGCCACCGAGCAACGGTTACGGCCATGACACCGTCGCGGACTCGTCCAGCACGCCTCCGCCGCTCGGAACTGTCGACGCCGGGCACGAGCGAGAAGATGATCGTGAAGGCCGCCGGCAGCTCCGCCGACCTCGTGTTCCTCGATCTCGAGGACGCCGTCGCCCCGGCCGAGAAGGAGAAGGCCCGCCAGCCGGTCGTAGCAGCCCTCAACGAGCTCGACTGGGGTGCCAAGACGCGCGCGGTCCGCATCAACGGCACGCACACCCACTGGTGCGCCGACGACCTGAGGGCGGTCGTGGAGGGGGCGGGCGCGAACCTCGACATCGTCATCATCCCGAAGGTGAAGGCACCCCGCGACGTGTGGTTCGTCGACACCCTGCTGGCGCAGCTCGAGACCAGGCTTCACCTGCCGGTCGGGCGTATCGGCATCGAGATCCTCATCGAGGAGACAGAGGCGCTGGCTCGTGTAGAGGAGATCGCGGTGTGCTGCCCGCGGCTGGAGTCGCTGATCCTGGGAGTAGGCGACTTGTCGGCGAGCCAGGGCATGCGGTTGGGCCAGATCGGCACGACCGACGACCGCTATCCCGGCGACGTCTGGCACTACGCCCGCAACCGCATGATCGTGGCGGCGCGGGCGGCGGGCCTCGACCCGATCGACGGGCCCTACGGCGCCATCCGCAACCCGGATGGTTACCGGCGCGAGGCGATGTGGGCGGCCACGCTGGGGGCAGTGGGCAAATGGGCCATCCATCCGAGCCAGATCGACCTGGCCAACGAGGTGTTCGCGCCGACCGAGCAGGAGATCGCCCAGGCCGTGGCCGTCGTTGCCGCCGTGCGCGACGCGGAAGCGGCCGGCGCCGGCGCCGCCACGCTCGACGGCATGATGATCGACGCCGCCACGGCCCGGATCTTCGAGGGCGTGCTCGAACGAGCTCGCCGGGCGGGTCTCGTCGAGTGACGGACCACACCCACGCCCACGAGTACGCCGTCCCGATGCAGGCGGCGGCCACCGGCCCGCTGCGCGGTGTGCGCGTCGTCGACCTGACCCGGGCGCTGGCCGGGCCGTTCTGCACGATGATCCTGGCCGACCTCGGTGCCGACGTGATCAAGGTCGAGCCGCCCGAGGGCGATCTCACGCGGTTCACCGGTCCGTTCACCCGCGGCGACACCGACAAGGCGTACGGCGGCTACTTCGCCAGCATCAACCGCAACAAGCGCAGCGTCGTGCTCGACCTCAAGACGGCAGCTGATCGCGACCGGTTGCTCGGCCTGGTCGACGGGGCCGATGTGCTGATGGAGAACTTCCGCGTCGGCGTGATGGATGGCCTCGGCCTTTCGTACGAGACCCTGCACGCCCGTAACCCGCGGCTGGTCTACGGCGCCATCCGTGGGTTCGGCGACCCGCGCACCGGTGCCAGCCCGTACGCCGACTGGCCGGCCTTCGATGTGGTGGCCCAGGCCATGGGCGGAGCAGTGAGCGCCACCGGTACGGCCGACGGCGACATCGTGCGCGTCGGGCCGAGCATCGGCGACCTCTACCCGGCCACGGTGGCAGCGGTCGGCGTGCTGGCGGCGGTGATGCACGCCCGCCAGACGGGCGCGGGCCAGTTCGTCGACGTCGCCATGGTCGATGCGCTGGTGGCTCTCGACGAGGCCCTGATCTACCGCTACTCGTACACCGGCATGGTCACCGCGCCCGCGGGCAACAGCCATCCACAGCTGACGCCGTTCGACATCTACCCGACCGCCGACGGTGCGTGTGCCATCGCGGCGCCCACCCCGAACCACTGGGAGCGGCTGTGCCGGCTCATGGACCGGGAGGACCTGCTCTCCGACGAACGAACCCTCACCAACCGCGAGCGGGTGGCCAACGCCGAGTTCGTGCGGGCCCAGATGGTGGCGTGGACGCGCGCCCACACGACGGCCGAAGTGATCGAGCTCCTCGGCGGCCGGGTGCCGGTCGGGCCCGTGAACAACGCCGCCGACCTGTTCTCGGATCCGCACGTGCGCGCCCGCCGCATGCTGGTGGCGGTCGAGCACGCCGGTGCCGAACGCCCGGTGGTGTTCCCTGACACGCCCCTGCGGTTCACGGCGACGCCGGGCGGCGTCTACCGGCGGGCGCCTCGCCTCGGTGAGCACACCGAGGAGGTGTTGGCCGAGCTGACAAGGGAGAAGTGCCCATGAGCATCAGTACCGAGTTGTGGCGCCGCTTCGGGTCGCTCGAAGCCAGTGACCTCCCGAAGGAGGTCGCTACCGTTGCCCGGCAGAGCATCCTCGACTGGTTCGCCTGCGCCGTGGCCGGCAGCGCCGAGCCCCTGGCCCGCATCTTGCGCGACGAGCTCGTGACCACCGATGGTCCGTCGTCGGTGATCGGCACCGGCCGGCGCACGGGCGCCCTGCCCGCCGCACTCGTCAACGGTGCCGCCGGCCACGCCCTCGACTTCGACGACACCCACACGCTGATGAGTGGCCATCCGACCGTGCCGGTGTTCCCCGCCGCCCTCGCCCTGGCCGAAGAGCTCGACTCCAGCGGCGCGGACCTGCTGGCCGCCTTCGTCGCCGGCGTCGAGATCGAGACGCGCCTCGGCGCCGGCATCGGGCCCGCGCACTACGCCAAGGGCTGGCATGCCACGTCGAGCATCGGAATCTTCGGCGCGACCGCCGCCGCCAGCCGGCTGCTGAGCCTCGACTCGGAGCAATTCGGGTGGGCCATCGGCGTGGCGGCGTCGCAGTCCAGCGGGCTGAAGGCGAACTTCGGCACCATGGCGAAGCCGTTCCACGCTGGGCACGCCGCCGAGCGGGGGCTGCTCTCGGCCCGTCTCGCTCGCCGCGGCTTCACCGCCAATCCCGACGCCCTCGACGCCAACCAGGGCCTGACGCAGGCGGCCGGTGACGGGGCCTGGCATCCGGAACGCCTCGAGGGCGCGAGCGACTGGCTCGTCCCCCAGACGCTGTTCAAGTACCACGCCGCCTGCTACCTGACCCACGCCGCCATCGAGGCGACGGGCGCCGTCTTGGCAGCCACGGGTGACCGCGACCCCGACCGGGTGACGCTGGTCGTCCACCCGTCCATCCTCGACGTCTGCGGCATTCCCCGCCCCGTCACCGGGCTCGAGGCGAAGTTCAGCCTCACTGCCACGACGGCGTTCACCATTGTCGGCATCGACACGTCGGATCCGGCTTCGTTCACCGATGCCAACGCCAACGACGAGCGGGTCCGGGCACTGATGGAACACATCACGGTCACGACTGACCCGGCGCTCCGCACGACGCAGGCACGAGTCGAACTGCGCGGCGCCGGACACACGCACCGCTCCGACTACGACAGCGGCGTGCCGGCCACCGATCTCGTGGCGCAAGGCGCCAAGCTGCGGGCCAAGTTCACGGGCCTGGTCGAGCCAGCGTTGGGCGAAGACGCCAAGGCGCTCGCCGATCGCATCGAGCACATCGTCGACCTGCCGTCGGCTCGGCTGCTGGTAGGCGGCTGAGCGCTGGTCGGCGGCAGAAACAGAATCAGGCGGTGCAGTGGTTCTCGGCACCGATGAGGGCCGGTTGCAGCACCAGGCGCCCGGCGGCGCCCGCCTCGGACCGCTCGCACGCCATCGTGCTGGCCCGCCAGGCCGGCCTTGGTGGTGACGGCACGCGCTGACGCGTTGCTGCGTCAGGAAGGTTCGGGGAAGGCGACCTCCGTACGTTGCCGCCGGCACACGGCCGTAAGAACGATCGGAGGAGCGAAATGAACATCAAGCACGTACTCATGGCCGGGATCGTCGCCGCGGCAGCCGGCGCCGGGCCGCTGACTCAGGCGGCGCACGCCGAGCTTCCGGCTCCTGAAGTGCCGACGAGGATCAAGGTCGCCGACGGCAACAAGGTGTTCCTCGTCGGCCATGCCGTCGGCGTGCAGATCTACAGCTGTACCGCCACCTCGGGCAGCTATGCGTGGGGCCCCGCCACGCCCCGCGCCAATCTGTACGACGACGGCGGGAACCTCATCGCCACGCACTTCGGGGGGCCGACGTGGCAGGCCCGCGACGGGAGCACGGTGGTGGGCAGCCGGGTGGACGGCGTCACCGTCGACGCGACAGCCATCCCGTGGCTGCTGCTCTCCGCCGCCTCGACAGCCTCTGGACCCGATGGCGACCGGCTCACGCGCACGTCGTTCATTCAGCGGACGGCGACCACCGGCGGCCTCCAGCCACCCGCCGGCGCCTGCACCGCCGCCGCCGCAGGAACGGCGGTCGAGGTGCCCTACACCGCCGACTACTACTTCTGGAAGCGGACCGGGGATTGAGTCTCCGCCGCAAACGGCGAGAGCGCCTCCTCGGCGAGCTCGTCGGCCAGGACCAGCCAGGCCCGACGCCACGCCTGTTCGGTGCCGTCCGACCACGAGGGGCAGACAGCGCCGGCGGCGCGCATCCACGCCTGACCCTCGGTCCGGAAGCTGGGCGCCGTGCCGGGGACGGGCCACGTGACGGCGAGGGCGCGGGCCCGGCGGCCCAGCACGCTCGGTGCCATGAGCAGGCCGACGAGGTCGGCCACGGCATCGACCAGCCACTGGGCCCGGAGCGCGGCGAGGTCGCCCGGATCGACGAGCGAGAACGACGCCTCGAGCCGCGCGACGAGCTCTGGCCGCCGGTCGCGAAGCTCTCCCCACGAGCGCTCCACCATGGCCAGGTCGTCGGGGCTCACCGGCCCGCCATCGCGACGGTGGCGGACGCCGAGCCGGCGTCGGCCAACAATTGGAGCAGGACCGCCTGCCTCCGGCTTAGCTCCGAGAGCTCGGCGATGACCTCCTCGATGCGGTCGCGAAAAGCGCGGGCGGCCGAGCCGGGCGCGACTCCGAGATCTCTGTCGAGCACGCGCGCCAACCGCTCGTATTGGAGCAGCGCTGCGCCGGCATCGCCGTTGGCGACGTGGTGACGCATCAGCTCGACGTGGGCATGCTCGTCGCCGGGTTCGAGCTCGCTCACCTCCAGCCAGCGCCCGGCCAGACGCAGCAGGTTGAGGTGGCGGAGGCGCAGCAGCTCGCGCCGCTCGGCGGCCCAGTCCTCGTATCGATCATCCGGCAGCAGCTCGCCCCGATAGTGGTCGAGCGCGGCCCGCGCCGTTTCGGCGTCTCCACCGGCGATGGCGCGCCCCGACAACGTCTCGAACATCACCACGTCGACGGTCAACTCGGCGTCGGGGAACAGGTGCACGACATCGCCGCGCAGGACGACGGCGTCGAGCCGGCCGGCGGCCTGCCGGGCGTAGTGGGCCGCCTTGTGGAGCCGGGGCGCCGCGACCGCCGGTGTTTCGTCCGGCCACAAGATGTCGATGACCTGCTCGCGGTGGAGCCGTTGCGCCGGCGCCAGTGCCAGCATCTTCACCAGGGCGGCCGCCACCCGGCGGCTCCACCCGCGCTCCGCCGTGACGTGTCCGTCCACGCTGACCTCGAATCGACCCAGCAACCGGATCTCGGCTCGGTCTGTGTGCCTCTGCATGGACGGATCGTGACGGGGCGGAGCCGGCGACGCATCGGCAGGCCCTACGTAGACGCCGTCAGCGACTACGTAGGCCAGTTCAGCGGGAGAGCTCGAGCGCCCCGGCCAGCTCGGCCCGGCTGCCGATGCCGAGCTTGCGGTACACGCGGGCCAGGTGGGTGTCGACCGTCCTCGTGGAC
>JBKOXV010000133.1:0-8864 GCA_046725105.1 bacterium
GAGGTGCAGCGCTCGCCGGCGACGGCGCGCAGGGTGGCGCCGGCGTCGAAGCTCTCGGCGGGGATGACGATCGTCGCGCCATGCGAGGTGCAGGCGAGGTTGCCGAGCACCATACCGAAGCAGTGGTAGAAGGGCACGGGGATGCAGACGCGGTCGGCCTCGGTGTAGCGGCAGCCCTCGCCGATGAAGAAGCCGTTGTTGAGGATGTTGTGGTGGCTGAGCGTGGCGCCCTTCGGGAACCCCGTCGTGCCGCTCGTGTACTGGATGTTGATGGCGTCGTCGAACGACAGCCGGCTCGCTCGCTCCTCCAGGGCCGCGCCCGCCACGTCGGCCGCCCCCTCGAGCAGCTCCTGCCAGTCCGGCGTGCCGAGGTAGATGACGCGCTCCAGGCTCGGGAGTGACGGCCGCACCTCATCGACCATGGCCCGGTAGTCGCTGGTCTTGAAGTCGGTGGCCGCGATCAGCATCCGGCAGCCCGACTGCCGCAGGGCGTACTCGACCTCGTGGGTGCGGTAGGCGGGATTGATGTTGACGAGCACGACGCCGATGCGCGCCGTGGCGTACTGGACGAGCACCCACTCGGCGCAGTTCGGGCTCCAGATGCCGACTCGCTCGCCCTTCTCCAGGCCGAGAGCCAGCAGGCCGAGCGCCACCCGGTCGACCTCGGCGTCGAACTGGGTGTAGGTCAGCCGAACGCCCTGGTGCACCACGACCAACGCCTCGGCGTCGGGGTACCGCCTTGCCGTCTGGGTGAGGTTGGCGCCGATGGTCTCGCCGAGCAGCGGTACTGGCGACGCCCCGTGTGCGTATGACAGCTCCATCACGACCCCCTGGCGCAACGATTTCGTCGTGTCGAGCCTAGGCACGCCTCAGGCGCCGGTTCTCCCCTCGTGCCGGCGACGCCACTGCCTCACTCGGTCGCCGCCGGGGCGACCGGTTCGTCGGCCGGTGCCACTGCCTCGGGGGCGGCGCCGCGCCGGCGGGGCCAGAAGATGAGTACGGCGCCGACGACCGTCAACACAATGCCGCCGATCAGCATGGCGTTCGGCAACGTCGACTCGGCCAGCTTGCGCTGGTCCTTCAAGTCACGGATCTTCTTGGCGATCTCGGTCACCGACGCATCCGTCTGGTGGTAGTCGTTCACGAACACCGTCAGGGGCTCGGCATCCAGCTTGGCCACGGCGGCGAGACCGCGCTGGGCGGCGGGCACGTTCGGGTACTTCTGCAAGATCGACGTCAACGTCGCCACCGAGTCGCCGACCGGCTTGGCGCTGACCGTCTCCTTCACCTCGGTGATGTCGGCGATGGAGCCCGTGTAGGGCTCGACGGAGTCCGAGCCCTCGAAGGCCAACAGGTACTGCAGCTGAATCGGCTTGGCCGCCAACGACAGGATCGACTGGGTGTCCTCGGGCGAGAGGTTGGCCAAGAGGGCGGGCAGCTCGGCCGAGATGTCGAACCCGGCCTCGGCCAGGATGGGCTGCAGTTTGTCGAGGCCGATCTCGGTCGGGAGTGGCACGATCTTGTTGAGCGCCGCCTGGTAGGCGGGAGTAATCGGCACGGGCTCGTTCGTCGCCGCAAAGTTCTTGGTGGTGAAGCCGCCGGCAGAGCCGGTCGGGGGCGACGCCGGATCGGCCTCATAGGTGGTGCCGATCTCGTTCTTGTAGATCGGGTAGGTCGTCGACTGCGTGTCGAAGGGGAACTGCAGCCGGTACGAGCCGGACCGGTCGACGACGTTGTCGGGCGTGAAGGCCCACGAGCGAGGATCGGCGAGGTTCACCATCTTGCGCCGGTCCATCACGTACTGGTTCTCCTGGGTCTGGGGGTCGAAAAGACCGGGCGATGCGAGCTCGATCGTCTCCTTCACGACGACACGGTCGGTGCTGCTCTCGTCGCCCAGAGCCTGGATGTGGCGGCTGACGTTGAGCGGCGTCTGGCGGGGCGTGGCGAGCGGGGCGTAGGTCGATGGATCGAGAGAGAGGCTGACAGTGCCTTCGAGCACTTGGGTGACGTCGAGATCGGTGGGGTACCGCACGAGGGCCGGCACGGCGACGGCCCGCCAGATGAACGACCCGATGAAGGCGAGCAGTCCGATCGCCGCCACGATGATGCCTGCCAGTCGCCGGCCTCCCATGGGCACCTCCTGTCCACGCCGCCACGAGCAGTGGCCAGTCTTCCCTATCCCGTGGCGGTCGCGAGTGACCGCGCCCGCCCCTCACCTGTCGACGTGACGGTTTTCCACCGATGAGGGGGAGATCCGTCACATCGGCGGGAGGGGCTAGTGGCCGGCGGTGCGCTCCGACTCGTACTTGGCGGTGGCCATCTCGACGGCCTTGAGGTTGCTCTCCACGAAGGCGGGCCGCCCCTCGCGAGCGCGGGCCCGGGCCGCCATCGTCTGGTCGTAGTGGCCGTGGAGGCGAGGGGCCACGTGGCGGGCGAACAACTCGAAGCTGCGGAACTTGGCGGCCGGCGCCGCCCAGTCGTGGGCCAGCTGGAGATAGGCGCCGAACCCGCCGTTCGACTGCTTCCACAGGCGGTCGATCTGGGCCAGGGCGTCCTCGGGCGTACCGATGGTGCCGACGCCGCTCTCGTTCACGAAGTCGATGTACTCGCGCACGTTGGTGCCCTCGCCGACGGCCATCTGCGGGAAGGCGGCAGTGTGCTGGAAGTAGTCGAACCACGCCTCGATGCCGTGCTCGACGTCGCGGTACGCCTGTTCGCGGGTCTCGGCCAGATGCATCACGCCCACCAGGCGCCAGGCGTTGCGATCGACGTGGGCGCCGTAGTGGGCGGCCCGCTCCTCCATCACGTCCCAGTGGAGCGCCAGCACGTCGAAGCCGGCCGCCGTCGTGGCGCCGATCGACAGCAGCCCGTAGCCGTACCGACCGGCGAGGCGGGGCCCAGCCGGTGACGCGACGGCGGCGATGGCGATCTCGGGATGCGGCTGCGTGTACGGGCGCAGGTGGAGCCGGGCGTCGCGCAGCACCCATCGGTCGTTCTCGACGTTGACGGGCTCGTCGCTGGTGAACAGCCGGCTGATGATGTCGACGGCCTCCTCGAGGAGGTCGCGGGTCCGCGGCATGTCGAGGCCGATCATGGCGGCGTCGCTGGGGAGCGCCCCGGGACCGAGGCCGAGCATGAACCGGCCCTTCGACATGTGATCGAGCTGGACCGCCCGCTCGGCGACCCAGAGCGGGTTGTGGTAACTGGCGCTCACCACGCCGGTGCCGAGCTTGATGTGGCGCGTCCGCGGCAGGGCGGCGGCGATGAAGATCTCGGGCGAGGCGATGATCTCCGTGCCGGCCGAGTGGTGCTCGCCGATCCACGCCTCGTCGTACCCGAGCCGGTCGAGGTGTTCGGTCAGCTCGAGATCCTGATCGAGGAGGAGCGTCGGGTTCTCCCCGGCGGGATGGAACGGGGCCATGAAGATGCCGAACCGCATGCGCGTCATGAGGTGGTCCCTTCCGTTGTGATCGCGATCCCCCGTGGCCGCGACCTCAAGCCGATCGTAGGCGCGCTCAGGTGACGAGGAGCACGACGAAGACGATGCCGTTGAGCAGGGCGTGGGCCACGATGCTGCCGCCGAGTCGGCGCGTCAGCTGGGCCGTCGCCCCGAAGACGGCACCGACGACGGCCAGCACGATGACCAGCCCCGCGTTGCCCCAGCCGTACACCGGCGCGGCGTGGTACGCGCCGAACACGACGGCTTGGACCGCGACGGCCGCCCCGGCGCCGAGGCGCGACCGCAGGGCACTCAGGACGAGGCCGCGGAAGAACAGCTCCTCGACCAGCGGCGCCGCTACCACAGCCACGGCCGCGAGCGTGACGTAGAGGGCACGGTCGTCGGCCACGTCGGTGACGTTGCTCGTGACCGGGATGTGCAGCACGTCGAGCAGCACGGCGACGATCCGCTCCAGCTGGAGAGCGACGAAGAGCGCGGCCAGGCCGATCGCCACGTCGACGGGACGGATGCGGGCGCCGAAGTCGACGCTCAACCGACCGCTCGCCCAGCGGCGGCTGGCATAGACGCAGTACGCCGCCATCGGTCCGTAGAGGGCCAGCGTCACGAGCACCACCCCGGCCACGATCGGCAGGTGCGGCGCGATCAGCCCGGCGCCGACGTGGAGGAAGACCATCACGGTGGTGATGGCGAGCAGCCCCCACAGGCCGGCCTCGATCGGTACCGACGGCGCCGCCGGCGAGGGTGCCGGCTGCACGTGCCAGGACCACGCCTGGCCGTCCCACCACCGACTCGGGGCCAGACGCCACGGGTCGTCGTACCAGCCCGGCGGCGGCGTCGGCGGCGCGAACGACATGCGCGCCGGACGCTATCGACGCCGCGGCACGCCACGGTCGCGTGCCGCGGTCGCCGTGAGTCAGGTCCTGGAGGAGATGATGCGATCGGCGCGGCCCCGGGTGGCCTCCACGATTACGGCGTTGGGCTCGTCGACGCGCGCCACCCAGTCGGCGCCGGCCTTGGGCCCGTAGGTGCGGCGCTGGCGGCCGAGGAGCCGTTGGCGCCGCACGTCGGCCGGCGTGTCGAGGTACCAGACCTGGTCGAGGAGCGGTCGCACCCGGGCCCACCCCCCTTCGGCATGGAGCAGGTAGTTGCCCTCCACGACCACCAGCCGGGCGGCCCGGGGCACGACGAGGGCGGCGGCGATGGCTTCCTCTCGCTCGCGGTCGAAGCGGGGCGCGTACACGGCGGGCTCGTCCCGGCGGACCAGTCGCTCGAGCGCGCCCACCAGCCCATCGACGTCGAAGGTGTCGGGTGCGCCCTTCCGATCTCGTCGGCCGAGCGCGACGAGCACCTCGTTGGACAGGTGGAAGCCGTCCATCGGGACCACGGCCGCCGTTCCCCCGCCGGCGCGCCGGTCGGCGTGCGCCGCCACCCGAGCGGCGAACGTCGTCTTGCCGGCCCCGGGTGGGCCGACCACGCCGAGCAGGACCCGGCGCTCCCGGGCCCGGGCCAGCAGCGCCTCGACGGCGTCGACGGGCACCGCGGTATCGCCACGCCGTCGTGGCGGCGACACCCCGTGCTCGTGCTCAGCTGCAGCCGCTGGTGGTGCCGCAGCTGGGGCAGGCGAAGCAGGAGCCGGCGCGCTGCATCTGCACGCCGCACTGCATGCACATCGGCGCATCGCTCTGGCGACGCGTGGGCGAAACCGGAGCGGGGGCCGGTGCGGCCGCTTCCATCTGGCGGGCCAGGTCGGCCGCCGACGGGATCGTCTTGGGATCGGCGACGACGTCGCGGCCCTGCACCGTGTCGATCACCGTCTCCTCGACGCCGGGCAGCGTCGGTTGCAGCCTCTCGCCGACCGACAGGATGTTGAGCTCGGCCCGCTCCTCGGGCGACAGGTACTCGAGCGCCAGCCGCCGGAACAGGTAGTCCATGATGGAGCTGGCGAACCGGATGTCCGGGTCGTCGGTGATGCCGGCCGGCTCGAAGCGCATGTTGGTGAACGGCTCGACAAAGGCTCGCAGCGGGACGCCGTACTGCAGCCCGTGGCTGATGGCGATGGCGAAGGCGTCCATGATTCCGGCCAGCGTGGAGCCCTGCTTCGAGACACGGATGAACAGCTCACCCGGACGGCCGTCGGCATACTCGCCGACGGTGACGAAGCCCTTGCAGTCGGCCACGCGGAACTCGAAGGTGCGCGACCGGCGACTGCGAGGCAGCTTCTCGCGCACCGGGCTGGGCGGCTCGTCCACGAGCCGCGCCACGATCTGGGCCGGCGCCGGCGCCTCGGCCTTCTTCGTGGTGGACAGCGGCTGGCCGACCTTGCAGTTGTCGCGATAGATGGCCACCGATTTGAGGCCGAGCTTCCACGACAGCAGGTGCAGCGCCTCGACATCTTCGACCGTGACGTCTTCGGGCATGTTCGCTGTCTTGCTGATGGAGCCGCTCAGGAACGGCTGCACGGCGCCCATCATCCGGATGTGGCCCTCGTAGTGAATGACGTTGTCGCCCATCGAGCAGGCGAACACCGGCAGGTGGGCAGGATGGAGATGGGGTGCCCCCACGATCGAGTTGTGCTCGGTGATGTAGGCGTCGATCTCGTCGACCTGATCGGGTGAGTAGCCGAGCCGGCGCAGCGCTCGCGGCACGGTCTGGTTGACGATCGACATGGTGCCCCCGCCAACGAGCTTCTTGGTCTTGACCAGGCCGAGGTCGGGCTCGATGCCGGTGGTGTCGCAATCCATCATCAAACCGATAGTGCCCGTGGGCGCGAGCACCGAGGCCTGGCTGTTGCGCACCCCGAACTCCTCGCCCCCGGCGACGGCGTCGTCCCAGGCCTGGCGGGCGGCGTCGAGCAGCTCGGCCGGCACCAGCTCCTCGTCGATGTGGGCGGCCGCGTCGCGATGCATGCGCAGCACCCGCAGCATGTGCTCCTCGTTGTCGGCGAAGCCGGCGAAGGGACCCATCCGGCCGGCGATGCGGGCCGACGTGGCATAGGCGTGGCCGGTCATCAGCGACGTCATGGCCGCCGCCCAGGCCCGGCCCTCGGGGCTGTCGTACGGCAGACCGACGGCCATGAGCAGGGCGCCGAGGTTGGCGTAGCCCAGGCCGAGCTGACGGAAGGCGCGAGTGGTCTCGGCGATCTTCTGCGTGGGGTAGTCGGCGTAGCCGACGAGGATCTCCTGGCCGGCGAAGATGACCTCGACGGCCCGGCGGAAGCCCTCGACGTCGAACCGGTTGTCGTCGCCCAGGAACTTCAGCAGGTTGAGCGAGGCCAGGTTGCACGCCGAGTTGTCGAGGTGCATGTACTCACTGCAGGGGTTGCTGCCGTTGATCCGTCCGGTGGTGGCGGCCGTGTGCCAGCGGTTGATGGTGGTATCGAACTGCAGGCCGGGATCGGCGCACTCCCAGGCCGCCGCGGCGATCTCGCGGAACAGATCACGGGCCTTGACGGTTCGCACGACCTCCCCGCTGGTGACGGCACGCAGGTGCCAGTCGTCGTCGTGCTCGACGGCCCGCATGAACTCATCGGTGACGCGCACCGAGTTGTTGGCGTTCTGGTACTGGATGGAGAACGAGTCGCTGCCGTCGAGATCCATGTCGAAGCCGGCGTCGCGCAGCACGCGGGCCTTGCGCTCCTCCTTCGCCTTGCACCACACGAACTCTTCGATGTCGGGATGGTCGGCGTTGAGGATGACCATCTTGGCGGCCCGGCGGGTCTTGCCGCCCGACTTGATGGTGCCGGCCGACGAGTCGGCACCCCGCATGAACGAGACCGGCCCCGACGCCGTGCCGCCGCCGGCCAGCAGCTCCTGGCTCGAGCGGATCCGTGACAGGTTGACGCCGGCGCCCGAGCCTCCCTTGAAGATGACGCCTTCTTCTCGATACCAGTTGAGGATGGAGTCCATCGAGTCGTCGACCGAGAGGATGAAGCACGCCGACGCCTGCTTCGGCACGCCCTTGACGCCGATGTTGAACCACACCGGCGAGTTGAACGCCGCCTTCTGCGTGACGAGCAGGTGCTTCAGCTCGGCGTTGAACGCTTCGGCCTCGGTGCGGTCGACGAAGTAGCCACCCTCGGCGCCCCAGGTGGTGATGGTGTCGGCCACGCGGTCGATCACCTGCCGCAACGACCACTCGCGCTCGGGCGTGTCCAGCGGCCCCCGGAAGTACTTCTGGGCCACGATGTTGGTGGCGTTCAGCGACCAGCTGACCGGGAACTCGACGTCGCGCTGCTCGAAGGCGACCGTGCCGTCGCGGAAGTTCGTGATGCGGGCGTCCCGGCGTTCCCAGGCGACCTCGTCGTAGGGGTGCACCCCCGGACGAGTGAAGTGGCGGCGGATGCCGATCCCGGTGCGCTCCGGTGCGAGGGACATGCGTGCTCCGTTTCCGATCGGGCCGAGCGGGGCGGGCCGGGCCGGGGGCCGTACCGGGCGGGCGAAGCCCGGCTGTCATGACGGTCAGTGAAGCCTTCCTGGGCGAGGACACAACATGTGGTGGATCGGCGCGTTCCCCGGTCGCCCCACCCACAATCTGTAGGAGCCCATATTACAGCACCGTAGTTACAACGGTGTCAACGTGTGACCGTCATCACCCGATCCGGTGGCCGCGACGTGGAAGGGCAGGTCCGGAGCGAAGCTCCACGGTGATCGGTGGTTCGAGCCCCCCTCGATTGCCGTCCATCCGCCTATCTCCCACGCCGCGGCCCGCTTCAAGGTCGTCACCATAGAGAGAGCGCCCTGTGGGAAGGAAGAGGGATAACCCTGTGAATTTCGCTGTGGAAGGCCGGTGGGGCCGAACGCCGCGACGTGGGCCGTTACTCGCCGGTCATTCTGTGGAGAACCGTTCACCGGCGCGACCTGGCCCGGGATGGCCGCACGACCTCGTCGGGGCCGGCGGTACCGTGCGCCGGATGCGCCGGCTCTTCCCTGACGCCGTCGAGGCCGTCGACCCGGCGTCCGCCTACGCCGACGCCCGGCGTCAGCGACACGACGGGCGGCCGTGGATCGCGGTGAACATGATCGCGTCGCTCGACGGCGCCGTCGCCATCGACGAACGCTCGGGCGGCCTGGGTGGCCCGGCCGACCGCCGGGTGTTCGGCGTCCTGCGGGGGCTCGCCGACCTCGTCCTCGTCGGCGCCGGCACCGTCCGGGCCGAGCGGTACGGGCCGCCGACCCGGGACGGCCTGCGCATCGCCGTCGTCACCCGCTCGGCCGACCTGGACTGGTCGTCGCCGCTCTTCGCGGGCGGCGCCGGCTTGGTGCTGACGACTGAGGACGCTCCGCCCGTACCGGTCGACAGCATTCGGGCCGGGCGCGGGGCCGTGGATCTCGAGGCCGTCCTCGGCCAGCTGTCCGTCGACGTGGTGCTGTGCGAGGGCGGTCCGTCGCTCAACGGGGACCTGGTC
>JBKOXV010000032.1:0-7383 GCA_046725105.1 bacterium
GGTGAGGGTGACGTCGAAGCTTCGGTCGTCAACAGCGGTCCAGGTGGTGGCCAGACCCAGGAGCATCGACGGACCAAGAAGAACGGCATCGTTGAGATAAGTGCTGAGCTCCCTGACGTCGAAGGCCTCGCCGTGGCCCTCGGCTACGGTCACCAGACCGCAGAGCTTGCCCACCATGCGGCCGCGACCGTTGACGTAGGCGTCGGTGCCCAGCATCGGGACCATGCCTGCCAGGCGCAGCCGCATCACGAAGATGCGGGCAACGTCGACTCCGGAGTCGTATAGCCATGCGTCGGCAGGTATCCAGCCACGGCGAGGGAGCAACCGGAACCGACCGGTGAACCGAGCCTGCACCGACCAGTCGGGCGGGTGGCCGACGACAGCCATCGACCGAAAGTACCGCTGGACCGTTGCCGGGAGGACGGCGAGGTCGGCCTCGGTCACCGGACGGTCGATGCCGGGAGCGGGCGGCAGTCCAGCGACCCGGAGCTCGCGGCGGAAGCGGCGGTAGACGGGTGCGATAGGCCGGGGGCGCCGATGGAGTCTCGGCGGACGTCATCGGAGGAAGGCGCGTGCCGCCCGGACATGGACGTACCGGCTCGGGCGAATCGTCGCCACCGACGGCAGGGACGCGATCTCGGCGAGCTGGTCGCCCGACGCCTCGGTCACGAAGGCGCCGGCCGCCCGCAGGTAGCGCGGCGGGCGTCCGGTGATGCGAGCAATCTCGGCGGCCATCGTCTCGCCGTCGCGGCGGTCCCGTTGCGGTACGGCGACCTGCACTCGGGCGGGCGACATCGACCCGTGAGGTCGGTCGAGCGTGTGGTCTACCGTCGCGCCGCGCGGTTCGACGAGCACCAACATCATCCGGTGCGAGCGCCGGTCGACGAGGCGGCGCAGATCTTCGTCGCGGATCACTTCTCGACTCACCGGTGCCTCCTTCCGCATCGCATGGCCCCCCGATCACCCGCTGGGCTGGGCGGGCACGACGACCACCGGGCACTCGGCATGGTCGGCGACGTGGCGGCTCACCGACCCGAGGAGGAGGCGGCTCAGGCCGCCTCGTCCCCGGCGGCCCACCACGATCACGGCCGCGTCCTTGGACTCGGTCACGAGCGTCGGTCCGGGCGGACCCTCCAGCAGGCGTCCGGTCACGGACCGGCCCTCGGCGGTGGCCTCTCTAACATCGGCGGCGACCGCGCCGAGGGCGGTGTCGAGCGCTTGGCGCGCTCCGGCTGAAAAGTCGTCACCCGCGAGGAAGCCGACCTGGTACCCGCGGGCTTCGGCGACGAGAGGCGGGTACCAGCACGTGATCACGTCGACATCGGCGTGCCGGCGACGGGCCTCCGTTATCGCCCACCTTAGGGCGGCGAGCGATTCAGCTGACCCGTCCAGCGCGACGACCACACGTTCCCGGTCCTCGCTCATCGGTGATCGCCGCCGACCGCGTTGGCCAGGACCATGCCGGGCCGCTGAGCGAACTCCTCGTAGGCCTCCCACGCTCGCGGCCCGTACACGGTGGCGGTGCCGCCATCCATCAGCAAGGCGACGCCGAGAGCTTCAGCGACTTCCTCCGGCGTGGCCCCCTGACGGGCGGCAGCCTTGGCGTGGTACGCGATGCAGCCGTCGCAATGCTTCACGACCGCGGCCACGAGGGCCATCAGCTCCTTCGTCCGCGAGCTCAAGGCGCCGTCACGGAGGGCGGCGTCGTGAAGCTGGGCGAATCCCGACCATGCCTCCGGCGCAGCGCGCCGGAGCGCCCGAGTCGGCGACCGCAGCTCGTCGATCACATCGTGATGGTGTGCCATGCCGTCAGCATGCGCCGGCCCGGCCTGATGGAGGAGGGGCGAAGGTCCCGAACGGTCCATCCGCGGGTCCCAGCCGGTCGTTCGACCAGACAGGGCAGGCCCCGTCGATGAACTGCGATGCCTGATGTACCGCCGCGGTACGTCAAGCATCGCAGAAGCTCATCCTTTTCACTGGTGGAGATGGACGGTGTGGCCCTCCCATGACTCGATCCGGTGGGCCGCCGAATCGAGCAGATGATGGGCTAGCTCCGAGAGGGCGCGGGCGGCTGCCACCGCCTCGCCGACGGCGGGCAGGTTGGGGTCGGCCGGGTTCCGGCGGGCGCGGCCCCAGCCGTGGCTGCTCCTCGTCGAGGTCAGTCGGCCACTCGCACCGCCACGGCCGGGCGGATCCCCGCGGCTCGATGGGCGGGGCCGAGGGTGGCCAAGATCGAGAACACGAACGTGGCGGCGAGGATCACGGCGATGTCACGCCACGCGATGGGGTAGGCGGCGCGCAGGCCCTGGAAGGCGGCGCTGTTGCGGTACAGGAGCCACGTGGTGATGACGGCGAGCACCGCCCCGATGAGGATCCCTTCGGTGGCGACGAAGGTGCTCTCGGCCATGAATGCCCGGCGGATGGCGGTGGCTCGGAAGCCAAGGGCGCGCAGCACGCCGATCGTCCGCCGGCGCTCCCTCACGGCTCGCACCATGACGACACCGAGGCCGGTGATGCCGACGACGAGGCCGAGGGCCAGGAACCCTTGCATGAGCCGGAAGAAGCTCTGGCTGGCGGCGAAGTTCGCCTCCACGTGGTCGCGGATGCTGACGGCGACGACGCCGGACGTGAGGAACTGGCCCTGCAGGTCGGCCGCCAATGCCATGTCATCGACGCCCGGGGCGGCGAGGAGGAAGCTCGTCGTGCGGGCGTCGGGGAACTGCTCCTCGACGGCGCGGCGTCCCATCACCACGGGGTGCCGGTACTCGCCGGCGCCGATGTTGTAGAAGGCCGACCCCGCCGCCAGCACGCCGGCGATCGTCTTGGTCTGCCGCGTCCCGGTCTCGGGATCGGTGAGCACGAACGTGTCTCCGGGCCGGAACGGCTCGCCTTGCGGTCCACCCTGGGCACCGAAGAAGGCGTCCAGGACGACATAGTCCGGATCGGTTTCCACCGCTCGCCATACGGCGGCGTCGTCGCTGAATGTCGTTAGCCGCTTGTCCAACGCCAGGACGTGCGTCGCCAGCGCCTGCTCGGGCAGGCCGATGGCGACCGCTTGGAGGGGCTGGGGACGTCGGTGTCCGGGATCGGTTGCCGTCGCCGAGGCGACGAGGAGCGGCGTAACTTCGCGGACGCGCCCGGCGAACGGTCCTGACGTCAGGACCACGGCAGGATCGCCCAGCGCCGTGGAGCCGTTGACATCGACCCGGTGGGTCCATCCGGCGCTGGCGTCGGCGACGGCGCTGTCGACCGACGCGCTCATGATCGCCGTGATCTGGGTCAACAGCACCACGACGAACACGACGATGCTGTACATGACGAGCGTCGCCCCGGTCCGGAAGCGGCGGGCGGTCGGGTAGGCGAGGGCCAAGCGCGTGCTGAGGGCCGTCTCGGTCGGCCGCTCCAGCAGCCGGCGCACCGGTCGAAGCAGAAGCTGCTGATTCTCCGACACGAGGAGCACAGCGGAGAACGTCACCAGTACGCCGAGCACGATGTACACCGTCATGGACGGCGAATCGAAGATGTCCGGCCGGAAGAGGTTGGCAGTCATGGCCCACAGCAGGATGGTGAGCGACACAGCCGTCCAGACGGTGTGGGGCCGGAACCTCCGCAGCAGCAGCGGGACGGTGCAGAGCAGCGCCAGCGACGGCAGCAGATACGCCCCCGCACCGGCGCTTCCGGCCACAGCGAAGACTGAGGCGACGCCGAGGCCGAGGGTGGCGAGGGTGGCCAGGATGACCCAGCGTGGGCGCATCCTGCGGAGCCCGTCGGGAGGAAGATCGCGGATTGCGGCGATCACGTTGAGGCGGCTCAGTCGCACGGCCGTGAGGAGCACGGTGACGAAGGCGATGATGAACCCGCCGGCGAAGCCGTTGACCAGGCTGGTGCGAGTGATCCCGAAGGAGATATCGAGCGAGTTGCTGCTCGTGTTCCATTGATCGAAGATCCCCGCCGCGACGGCGACGACCGCCCGGCCGACGAGCCAGCCGACGCCAAGACCGACGACGCCGGCGATGGCGGCGTAGAACGCTCCCTCGATGGCGAACTCCCCGACCAGTCGACGACGGGTGAGGCCCACGGCGCGCAGCATGCCGAGCTGGCTCTTGCGTTCCTCGGCCAGCATCACGAAGACGTTCACCAGCAGGAGGACGCCGGCGATGATGCTGAAGTTACCGATGAACAGGAACAACGAGCCCATGAGTGCCGCCGCATCGTCGGCCGCGTCCAGGACCTGGCGCTTGGCGTCGACGACAGCCGTGCTCCCCAGGCCCGGGCCGAGCAGGTCGTGAATGCGCGCCGTCACCGGTTCGGTCAGTCTGACGCTGCTCTCGACCCCGCCTCGGTTGGACACCAGCGTGGTCGTGAGCGGGGCGGTCGCGCTGCCGGCCGCGGCGGCCGCCGTCTCGAGCGTGCCCGCCGGGAAGAAGGCACCGGGGTTGACGGAGGAACCCAGGCCCATGCCGGCCAGCCCCCACACCGGAACGATGCGTGCGACGCGGGCACCGACCGCCCGACCGTAGAGGAAGAACGTGACGGTGTCACCCACATGGGCGTCGAGTCGGTCGGCCAGCTGGGCGTTGATGACGACCTCGCCCGGCCCTGGCGCCGGCTCGCTGAGCCCGGACCCGCTGCCACCGAACTCGCCTGCCGCGGCGAAGTCGAGGTCCCACACCCACGTGATGGGCTCGGCCTTGCGCGCGCCGTCGACGTCGCGCGTCGACGCCGCTACGTCGTGACGGACGGTGAGCACGCCGTCCACGTCGGGATCGCTCCGCAGGGCGGCCAGCCGGGCGGCGATCTCGGCACCGCGCTCCGGCGATGCGGTCGTGATCCGTTCGTCGATCGGTCCGAGCGAACGGCCGGCGATCCCGCGGATCGAGGTGTTCAGCGAGTCGCCTACGGAGAGGCTGCTCACGATCAGCGCCGTGCCCAGGATCGAACCACCGATGATCAGGATGGCCTCGGTGCGCCGCCGGGCGATCTGGCGGAGCGCGAGACGGCGCAGCACCGGCCCCCGCAGGAGCAGGACGGCGACGCCCGCCACGGACCCGGCCAGAAGGATGACGAGGGGAGGGGTCAGCTCGGGATACATGGTGTCACCCGGCGGCGGCGAGCGCCGGCATCGCCGGCGTGCGGTGCTCGTCAGCGACGAACCGGCCATCGCGCATTCGCAGCACGCGTCCGGCCGACGCGCCGATGCCGGCATCGTGGGTGACGAGGACGATCGTCTGGTGCTCCTCCTCATTGAGCTGGCGGAGCAGGGCCATCACCGACTCCGCCATCGTGCTGTCGAGATTGCCCGTCGGCTCGTCGGCCCACACGACGGCGGGCCGACCGACCAGGGCGCGGGCGATCGTGACGCGCTGCTGCTCGCCCCCCGACATCTCGTTCGGCCGATGCGAGGATCGATGGCCGAGCCCGACCCGGTCGAGCATGGCCAGCGCCAGCTCGCGCGCGACGCGAGAGGAGCTTCCCCGCAACAGGAGCGGCAGCTCGACGTTTTCGACCGCGCTGAACACGGGGATCAGGTTGAACGCCTGGAAGATGAAGCCCATCGAGTGGGCGCGGTGGCGGGTGCGATCGGCATCGCTCATGGCGAAGAGGTCGCGGCCCTCCACCTGAACGGTCCCACCGTCGATGTCATCGAGTCCGGAGAGGCAGTTCAGCAGTGTCGTCTTCCCCGACCCCGACGGCCCCATCACCGCCACCAGTTCGCCGCGCGCGACGGTCAGGTCGACGTCATCGAGCGCCACCACCTCGCCCCCGGCGGATCGATACAGCTTGCGAACGCTTCGCGCCACCAGCAACGGTGCCTCATGACCGTCGACAAGGGTCTGCTCCACGGCCCGGTCCTCCCTCGAGTCGCTACACCCCCAGAGTGGGCGCCGGCTCCCTCACGAAACAGGGCCGAAGGTCCTGCCGGACACGGACCCTGGGTGGTCGAACGTCATCGGTGTCGACGCGCGCCGCGGCGGTGACCGCGACGATCTGTCACACCAAGCCGTGCAGTTCGGCCTTCGGGCCGCGCCGCATCAGCCGGGGACCCACCTCGGTCGGGGTGAGCCGCCCTGCGAGGAGCTCGACCACGGTCTCGCAGATGGGCATCTCGACCCCGACCCGTCCCGCTAGTTGCGCGACGGCTGGTGCTGTTGGGACGCCTTCGGCGACGCCCGTGGTGGCGGCCAGGAGCTCGGTGACGCCGCGCCCGCGACCGAGCCCCTCTCCCAGGCTGCGATTGCGGCTGTACGGGCTGCTGCACGTGGCGATGAGGTCGCCGTTGCCGGCGAGCCCGAGAAAGGTGAGTGGCTGACCTCCTAGGGCGGTGCCGAGCCGGCTCAGCTCGGCCAAGCCTCGGGTGATCAGCGCCGCCTTCGTGTTCATCCCGTAGCCGAGTCCGTCCGCGACTCCAGCGGCTATGGCGATCACATTCTTGACGGCGCCGCCGATCTCGCATCCGACGACGTCGTCGCTCGTGTAGACGCGCATCGTGTCGCCCATCAGCATGCGCTGCACAACGGCAGCCTGGGCCAGCTCCGGGAACGCGACGCAGGTTGCCGAGGGCTGGCCGGCCATGACCTCGCGGGCCAGGTTGGGTCCGCTGAGGGCGCCGATCCGGCCGGAGGAGTGCTCGGGGAGCACCTCGGCCAGCACCTCCGTCATGCGGAGGCAGGAGTCGAACTCGATCCCCTTGGACAAACTGAGGATCAGCGCATCGTCGGGAACCAGCTCCCGGGCGGTCATGATCACTGCTCGCACGTGCTGAGCCGGGACGGCAACGACGACGAGCTCGACGTGATCGAGCACCTCGGCGAGGTTGGTCGTCACCCCGAGCGCGGGGGGCAGGACGAACCCCGGCAGGAACGGCCGGTTCTCACCGCAGGTCCGGACGGCTTCCGGCACCTCGGGCTCGCGGGCCCAGAGTCGGGTGTCGGCCCACGGCGCGAGGAGCGACGCGATGGTGGTGCCCCACGCCCCCGCCCCGACGACGCCGATCTTCACGAGGTCAGCCACCTGGTCACGGAGCGGGAGCGGGGGACCACCGGGTCGCAAGATAGGCGACGCATCCGTCGATGCTGGCAAGCGTCGGATAGTCGCGTTCTGGGATGTCGACGCCGGTCCGTGCGTGGAGCTCGTCGACGAGGATGAGGAAGTCCATCGAGTCGATCTCGAGTGCTTCGCGGAAGTCGGCTCCCGGGGGGATGCGACCGATGTCGGCCTCGGGGGCGACGCGGTGGATGACGGATTCGACGCACTCGTGGGCGATGTTGAGGCCTCGACCCCCGGCAACCCGTCGCGTGAGGCCGCCGCCGCGGACCACGTGAACGACGATCGAACAGCGTCATAGTCGACGAGGTTGGGACGAACCCGCCACTGACGTGGGTC
>JBKOXV010000097.1:0-4781 GCA_046725105.1 bacterium
GGCCACCACCATGCCGGTGACCTTCGCCGGTGCCGACAATCCCTCAGCCGGACCCTTGTGGTACCTCGACTTCTTGAGGTCGTCGGCGAATCCCACTCCGAACATCACGAGGGCGCCGAGCACGACACCCATCGGCTCGGAGTTGTTGACGAACAGGCTGTGGAAGCGGTCCATCCGCCACGCCAACCCGAAGGCGGCGAGGAACCCGAAGAACATGGCGATGCCGCCGACCGCCGCCGTCGGCTGCGTGTGCACGCGCCGTTCGTCGGGCTGCACCACCCACCCGAGGCGCATCGCCAGCAGCCGCACCAACGGCGTCAGCACCAGCGTGACGCCGGCGGCCACACCGCCGACGATCACATAGCCGGCGTAGTCGGGCATCCCGACCAGGCTAGAACCCTGGGCTCACCCGGACCGTTTCACGCTGCTTCAAGAACCTCAGAGGTTCTTGAACTGGCGTGAAACCGAGGGGGTCAGGGGTAGGGCGTGAACTTGGAACAGAGGGTGGCGACGTCGTCACGCACCGCCGCCAGCTCGGCGGTGTCGGTGCGGTGCCGCAAGGCGCGGGCGATCAGTCCGGCGACGGCGGCCATCTCGGGCTCCTTCATCCCCTGCGTGGTGGTGCTAGGCGTCCCGATGCGCACGCCGCTGGTGACGAACGGCGAGCGGGGGTCGTCGGGGATCGTGTTCTTGTTGAGCGTGATGCCGGCGCGGTCGAGCACCTCCTGGGCCTCCTTGCCCGTCAGATCGGCGTCGAAGGAGCGCAAGTCGACCAGCATGAGATGGTTGTCGGTGCCGCCCGACACCAGCCGGAAGCCCTCGCCGGCGAGGCCCTCGGCCAGGGCAGCGGCGTTGGTTACGATCTGGCGGCCGTAGTCGGTGAAGGACGGGTGCATCGCCTCGCGGAACGCCACCGCCTTGGCCGCGATCACGTGGTCGAGCGGACCGCCCTGCAGACCCGGGAAGATCGCCTTGTCGATCACCTGGGCGTGCTCGGCCTTCGCCAGGATGCAGCCACCGCGCGGCCCGCGCAAGGTCTTGTGGGTGGTGAGCGTGACGACGTCGGCGTACGGCACCGGCGACGGGTGTACACCGGCGGCGATGAGCCCGGCGATGTGAGCAGCGTCGAACATGAAGTAGGCGCCGATCTCGTCGCAGATGGCCCGGAACGGCTCCGCATCGATGCGACGCGAGTAGGCGGTGGCGCCGGCCACGATCATGCGGGGACGGTGCTCGAGAGCGGCGTCGCGCACGGCGTCCATGTCGATGCGCTCGTCGCTCGGTGAGAGCTTGTAGGAGACGAAGTTGTACAGCTTGCCGCTGGCATTCACCGGGGAGCCGTGGGTGAGGTGGCCGCCGTGGTCGAGGCTCATGCCCATCACGGTGTCGCCCGGTTGCAGGAGCGCCAGGTACACGCCGAGATTGGCGTTGGCCCCGGAATGCGGTTGCACGTTGGCGTGGTCAGCACCGAACAGCGTCTTGGCCCGCTGCCGGGCGAGCTCCTCGACTTCGTCGACGACGTAGTTGCCGCCGTAGTAGCGCTTGCCGGGATATCCCTCGGAGTACTTGTTGGTGAGCACCGAACCAGTGGCCCGCAGCACGGCGGGCGACGCGAAATTCTCCGACGCGATGAGCTGGATCGTGGTGTTCTGACGGGTGAGCTCGTGGTCGACGATGGCGAAGAGCTCCCGGTCCGGATCGACGTCCGAGGGCCAAGGCATGGCGCCATTCTACGTGGCGGCCCTCGCCCCGGCCTGGGCTGGGCGGCCCACCGCGCCGTACCCTTCCGGCCATGGCCCTCGATCCTCGGCTTCCCGTCATCGTCGGCGTCGGACAGGTCCTGCAGCGGGCCGCCACCGTGGCCGACGCCCGTGAGCCGGTCGACTTGATCGCCGAGGCGGTGCGGGCGGCGGCCGACGACGCCGGAATCGCCAGCCTGGCCACGGTCGACTCGGTCCGCATCGTCCAACTGCTGTCGTGGCGCTATCGCGATCCCAGCCGACTCGTGGCCGAAGCCCTCGGCCTGACGCCGCGGGAGCTCGCCTACACGACGATGGGTGGCAACACGCCGCAGTCGCTCATCAACACCACCGCGGCGGAGATCCAGCGCGGCGACATCGACTGCGCCGTGCTGGCCGGCGGCGAATGCTGGCGCACCCGCATGCGGGCTCGGCGAGACAACATCACGCTGACCTGGAGGAAGCTGCCCGAAGGCACCGAGCCCGGCCGGGTGATCGGTGGCGAGCTCGACATGTCGAGCCCGGCCGAACAGGCCCGCGGCGTGATGATGCCGGTGCAGGTGTACCCCATGTTCGAGTCGGCGGTGCGGGCGGCGCGAGGTGAGGACGTCGACGAGCACCAGGTGCGGACGTCCGAGCTGTGGGCACGCTTCTCGGCGGTGGCTGCGCACAATCCGTACGCCTGGGTGCAGCGGGAGCTCACGCCGGAGGAGGTCCGCACGCCGGGGCCGACCAACCGCATGATCGGCCTCCCCTATCCCAAGTACATGAACTCGAACAACGACGTCGACATGACGGCGGCGCTCATCATGTGCTCCGTCGAGCACGCCCGCCGCCTCGAGGTCAGCGAGGACCGCTGGGTGTTCCTGCACGCCGGCGTCGACTGCCACGACACCGGCTTCGTCTCGAATCGGGAGGACTTCCACTCCTCGCCGGCAGTGCGCATCGGCGGCCGACGCGTGCTCGAGCTGGCTGGCGTCGGCATCGACGACGTCGAAGTCGTCGACCTCTATTCCTGCTTCCCGTCGGCGGTGCAGGTCGGCGCGGCCGGGCTCGGCCTCGGGCTCGATCGCCAGCTCACCCGCACCGGCGGGCTGGCCTTCGCCGGCGGGCCGTGGAACAACTACGTCACCCACGCCGTGGCCACCGTGGTCGGAGACCTCCGGGAGCGGCCCCGCGCCTACGGGCTCGTGTGGGGCAACGGCGGCTTCCTCACCAAGCACTCCTTCGGCGTGTACTCGACCACGCCGCCGGCCGGGGGCGTGCGCCTCGACGGGAGCGACGTCCAACCACAGATCGACGCCGTCCCGTTCCGCCCTGCGGCCGAGGCCGGCGAGGCCACCGGACCCGCCGTCATCGAGGCCTACACGGTGATGCACGACCGTGACGGCCGGCCCGAGACGGCCATGGCCGCCTGCCTCCTGCCCGACGGCCGCCGGGCGTGGGGGACGTCGACCGAGCCCGACTTGGCCGCCGCCATGTGCGAGGGCGAGTGGGTCGGCCGCGCCGCCACGCTGGACGGCGACGGCGCCCTGCATGCTGGCTAGCGTCGGCGTCATGCGGGCCACCGTCATGAGGGACTGGCAGTTGTCGGTGGAGGACGTCCCCGATCCGGTTCCGGGTCCCGGCCAGGTGCTCACTCGGGTGTTGGCGTGCGGCATCTGCGGCAGCGATCTGCACATGCTGAGGCACGGCGCCGAGCAGCTGCGCCTGGCGGCCGAGCTGGCCGAGTCGGCGCCGCCCGACCCGTTCACGCTCATCGCCCTCGATCCCGCCCGAGCCACGGTGATGGGTCACGAGTTCTGCTGCGAGGTCGTCGAGACCGGCGCTGGATGCGACAACCTGCGTGTGGGCGACGTCGTGGTGTCGGTGCCCGTCGCCCTCGACCCCGACGGCGTGCACGCCGTCGGCTACTCCAGCCGGTACCCCGGCGGGTATGCCGAGGCGATGGTGCTGAACGACGTCACCGGCATCCGAGTGCCGGCCGGCATGTCACCGCAGTTGGCGGCGCTGACCGAACCCTTCGCGGTCGGCGTCCATGCCGTCGCCAAGAGCCGCATCGAGCCGGGCGAGGCGGCCATAGTGCTCGGGTGCGGTCCGGTCGGGCTGGCCGTGATCGGTGCCTTGCGCCTGAAGAACATCGGGCCCATCGTGGCCGCCGACTTCTCGCCGGCGCGACGGGCGCTGGCGGCCGGACTCGGCGCCGACGAGGTCGTCGACCCGAACGAGACGACGGCCATCGAAGCGTGGCTGCGCATCGACGGGGTGCGCCGGCTCGTCGTGTTCGAGGCCGTCGGCGTGCCCGGCATGCTCGACGCCGCCATGCGCATGGTGCCACGCGGCTCGCGCATAGTCGTCGTCGGCGTGTGCATGCAGGAGGACCGGATCCAGCCGATGGTGGGCATCCGCGGCGAGCTCTCCGTGCAGTTCGTCCTGGGATACGAGCCGGACGAGTTCGCTCAATCGCTGCAGGCCATCGCCGAGGGGGCCGTCGACCTGGCCCCCATCGTCACCGGCCACGTCGATCTCGACGGCGTGCCTCAGGCCTTCGAGGACCTCGCCCGCCCCGACCTCCACGCCAAGATCCTCGTCGAGCCGTAGATGAGCGACACCTTCCCGCGGCAGTACGCCCGGACTCGCCGCTTCACGCTCGGCGAGCCGCGCACCATCACCGTGTCCCCCGATGGTCAGCGGGTGGTGTTCGCCCGGTCGCGGGGCGGCAGCGACCCGGTGAACTGCCTGTGGGTGCTCGACGTGCCGACCGGCACCGAGCGACTCGTCGCGGATCCGAATGCCCTTCTCGGCAGCAACCTCGAGGCCCACCTGCCGGAGGAGGAGCGGCGTCGTCGCGAGCGGGCCCGGGAGACGGCGGGTGGCGTCGTCACGTACGCCACTGACGACCAGGTGGTGGTGGCGGCCTTCGCGCTGGACGGGCGGCTGTTCGTCGCCGGCCTGGTCTCGGCGGCGGCGCGCGAGCTGCGCGTGCCCGGCCCGGTCTTCGATCCGCGCCCCGACCCGACGGCCCGACGCGTCGCCTATGTG
>JBKOXV010000232.1:0-2862 GCA_046725105.1 bacterium
GTGCCCCACATGCCGCTGATCGGATAGGCGATGCCGGCCGCCCGCATCTCGAGCAGCACCTTCGACCGGAGGTAGAGCGTCTCGGCGCCTCCCGGCGTCCAGCGGTAGCCGACGGACCGGGCGATGTCGCCCTGTCTCGACACGCCGGCACCCATGTGGGCGATGCGCGGCGTCGACCTAGCGATGGCATGGGCGGTCCGAATCGACTCGGCCGTCTCGAGCAGCGGCACCAGGATCGTGCGCCCCGGCTCGATGCCGGCGTACGCCTCGGCTGCATCAAGCAGGCGGTCGACCGCGACCACATCGCCCACGCCGGCGACTTGGGGCAGCAGGATGCCGTCGAGGCCGGCACAGACGACGGCGGCAAGATCGGCCTCGACTTCGCCTGACGACGCGCCTCCGACGCGGACGAACAGCTGGGGTCGAGCGGTGGTACGGGCGTCGAGAGCGGCCCGCACGGCGCCCCGAGCTCCCGGCAGTTCGGCCGCGGGTACCGAGCTCTCGAGGTCGAACACCAAGGCGTCGGCTCCGTAGGCCGACGCCTTCCGCATGCGGTCGATCTGGTTTCCGGGAACGAAGAGGAGGCTGCGGATCGGGCGCGGCGCTATTGCCACGACCAAAGACGCTAATGAATCAATCATTTAGACGCAAGCTTGACGGCACGCACTGCGCCCCGGCACGATGACGGGATCGTGTTCCGAGGAGAGCCATGAGCACCTTTGACGTCATCTCGGCGGACTCTCACGTCATCGAGCCGCACGACCTTTGGCAGAACCGTGTCGAGTCACGATTCAAGGACCGGGCGCCCCTTCTCCTGCGGGAGGACGAGTCCGACCTGCTCGTGTGCGACGATGCCAACCTGCCGCCGGTGGGGCTGCTGGCCGGGTGTGCGCGCCAGGACGACGAGGTGCGCCGCGAGGGGCGGTGGGACGAGGACGTGTTCGTCGGTGGCTACGACCCTCACGTCCGGATGGGTGACCTCCAGCGTGACGGCGTCGACGCCGAGGTGCTCTATCCCACCATCGCCATGCAGCTGTACCCGATCCGTGATCTCGAGTTCCAATGGGCCCTGTTCCGCGCGTACAACGACTGGCTCGCCGAGGAGTTCTGCGCCGCCTACCCGGATCGGTTCAAGGGCATCGCCATGATCAACCACGAGGACCTCGACCTCGCCATCGCCGAGCTCCAGCGAGCGAAGGCGAAGGGCCTGGTGGGAGTCATGGCGCCGCTCTACGCCGGTGAGGACAACCCCTACCACGATCCAGGCCTCGACCCGCTCTGGGCGGCCGCGGTGGAAGCCGGTATGGCCGTGCACCTCCACGCGGCCACGACCCGTGACCGCTCCAAGGCGTGGGACAAGGGCACGCCCACCGACGCCATTCTCAACTGCGTCCAAGTGCAGCGCGTCGTGCTCGACTGCATCCTCAGCGGACTCTTCGACCGCTTCCCCGGGCTGAAGATGGTGTCGGCCGAGAACGACGCCGGCTGGGCCGGTGCCATGCTCGAGCGAGCTGACTTCTGGTGGAGGCGCAACCGCAACATCGCCGGAAGGACGGCACGCGCCAGCGCCGAGCCGCCGTCGCACTACTGGCGGCAGAACGTGCGCGTGACCTTCATGCGCGACCGGACGGCGGTGCTCGCCGCCGAAGTCATCGGCGCCGAGACGCTGATGTGGGGCAATGACTTCCCGCACCACGTCTCGACGTGGCCCAACAGCAAGAAGGTGCTCGACGAGCACTTCCACGACCAGAGCCCGGCATTGCGGGACCGGATCGTCCGGGACAACGCGGCGGAGTTGTACGGCTTCTGAGCCGATCGCCCGACGGCTGAGGGTCGACGCATGGATCTGGTCCTCCGAAATGGCCTGGTCGTCGACGGCACGGGCGCGCCCGCTCGTCTCGCCGACGTCGGCATCCTGAATGGCCACATCGAGGCGGTCGGACCGATTCCCCGCGCCGACGGTATCGAGCAGATCGACGTGTCAGGACTCGTGGTGTGCCCCGGCTTCATCGACGTGCACACGCACTACGACGCCCAGCTGCTGTGGGATCCCGACCTCACTCCCTCGACCTGGCACGGCGTCACCAGCGTGGTGATGGGCAACTGCGGGTTCGGGGTCGCCCCCACTCGCCCTGAGGACCGCGAGTGGGTCGTGCGCACCTTGGAGAACGTCGAGGGCATGACCATCGAGGCCCTCCGGCAGGGCATCGAGTGGTCGTTCGAGACCTTCCCCGACTACCTCGGCGTCATCGGGAAGATCCCGACTCGCGCCAACGTCGGTGCCATGATCGGCCACACCCCCCTGCGTCGTTTCGTCCTCCGGGACGAGGCGAGCGGCCGACTGGCTCGGCCCGCCGAAGTCGAGCGCATGCGCTCGATGGTGGCCGAGGCGATGCAAGCTGGCGCCATCGGATTCTCGACGTCGACCTCGACGACGCACGTCGGCGCGGGCGGCGAGCCGGTCCCGAGCCGAGCCGCCGACCCGGGCGAGCGGGTCCGCCTGGCCGGAGCGGTGGCGGCCGCCGGCGGCGTCGTCGAGGCGACGCGAGGACCCGGGCTGGAGCCCGACGACCTGTCGGCGCTCTCAGTGGCGGTCGGCCGGCCCGTCACGTGGGCGGCGGCTCTCACCGTGTCGAGCGAACCGGGCCAGGCTCTCGCGCTGGTCGAACGGTGTGCCGAGCTCGCGGGCACGGTCGTGCCGCAGATCTCGTGCCGGCCGCTGATGGTGCAAGTCAACCTGGCCGAGCCGTTCCCCTTCGCGCTCATTCCGCCGTTCGAGGAGGTGATGACGGCCCCGCCGGCCCGACGCGAGGCGATCTACCGCGATTCGTCTTGGCGCGACCGGGCCCGCCCGTACTACCG
>JBKOXV010000156.1:0-6245 GCA_046725105.1 bacterium
CCACTGTACGCAACTACCTGTCCAACGCCATCTCGAAGGTAGGCGCCCGCAACCGGATGGATGCGGTGCGCATCGCGCGCGACGCGGGCTGGCTCTGATCGATATCCAGCACCTCGGCGACGCCTGTTCGCCGCAGCGCCCGGTTCTCAGCTCCTTGCCGGCCACGATCTGCTCGGTGCCTTGCGCGATGCGCGCGGAAACCCGACGGTTACCGGGTTGGGAGCGTTCGGGGCAGCCCGAACGACGGGAGCACGCTCTTTTCGGAGTAGGTCATTCCGCAGATGCGGTCGCCGGTGAGGGCGAGGACAGGCCGGTCCCGTGGCGCGCGCCCGTCGGGACGCGCAGGTAGGCGCCGAACGCGGGCTGACCGTTGGCTCGCGTATAGAAGAGTTCCAGGAAGCTGACGGTTCGCCCTGGGGTCAGGTCGCCGTGTGGTCGCGGGGGACGCCACAACCACTGCCTGAAACGGCCGGCGAGCCGCTCGTCAGTCACCGCGCAAACGTACTTGTCGGACGTTCCGCGGCTCGCCAACGGGCTTCCCCGCGGGGGCGGCGAATCGATCAGCCGCCTCCGGGGCGAACCACGAATCGCTGGTGCGTGCCCTCGGACACGACGGTGTCTCCGGAGGTGACCTTCGTCTCGAACACCAAACGCCGGCGGTCGATCTCGGTCAGTTCACACACGATGTCGATCGTGTCGCCGGCGCTGACCGACGCCGCGTGGCTCACGCATACGTGGATGCCGACGGTCGTCTCTCCGTCGTCGAGGTGCTCCTGCGCGATCGAAAGACACGTCTCCTCGATCAAGCCGATCATGGAAGGCGTCGACAGCACCTTGATGGGCAAGTGGCGCGGCGACATGGCTTCCTCGACGAGGTGGTGCGAATGGCCCTGGATGCCGATCGTCAACGTGTCCTTCATCGACTGGAGCACGCTACTGGACGACCCCCCGGGAGGTCAGGACTTCCGCTGTTCAAGGCCGCCGAAGAAGTTCCGGGTGATCCTTGACAGCAACGCCGGGTGCGACCCGGTGTCGGGCGCGGCCAGGCGGGCCTGGCGGCGGATCCCCGCGGTTGGCCGATGAGTCTTCACCTCCGCGACGATGAGTTCCGCGCCCGCGCCCAGTCGTACAAGATCACAGGGCACGACCTCCACCCAATTTAGGAGGAGAATCCGAATGGCCACCATCACCTCCAGCATGTTCATTGCGCTCGACGGCGTCGTCGATCCAGCCGTGGGCAACTGGCACTTCCCGTATTTCAACGACCAGATGGGCGCAGCCGTCGATGGGACCCACGACGCCGACCTGATGCTGTTCGGCCGTGTCACCTACGACAGCTTCGCCGGCGCCTGGCCGGAACGGGAGGCTGCCGGCGAGGCGGACGCCGCGATGGCAAAGCGGCTCGGCGACATGCGCAAGATCGTCGTCTCGCGCAGCCCGCTGCAATTCACCTGGCGCAACTCGGAGCAGCTCCGGGGCGACCTCGTCGAGACCGTCACGGCGCTGAAGGACGACCCGGCGATCCGGCGGATCGCACTGAGCGGCTCGGTGTCAGTGGTGCGGCAGCTGCTCGACGCCGGCCTGCTCGACGAGCTGCATCTATTCGTCCACCCGGCTACCGCCGGATCGGGGCTCCGACTGTTCGATGACGGAGCACCCCCACGGCACCTCAAGCTGATCTCCTCGCAGCCGTTCGACACGGGCGTGTTGTACCTCGTGTATGGGCCGGATCCGAACCCGCCGACGGGCTCATATGACGACGCCAAGGAGAGCTTGTCCCAGTAGTCAGCTCAGCCCGCGGTCGCGAGCGGTCTCGACTCCGCGTGAGGCCGACGACCTCACGCGGCCAATGAGCGGTGACGCTCCGGCCGCGGGCGAGAAGACTCGTTCGGTCCGACACCGATCGACGTTGGCGACCGAAGCGAACGCTCCGGCCGCCCTAGCTTCGAGAACAGCGCCGGACGTTCGGGGACGCCGCTCCGCTCGACGTTTTCGTTCACCGCGTCCACGTTGGATGTACACACTCCCTTCGTCGACCGAGAGTGCGGCGGCCCGAGGCCCGGGACCTCTCCGCCACGCTCGTGGCGTAGGTCCCGGGCCTGGGTAAGCATGGGCCGTCGTTCTGCGGCCTCGAGGCCAGAGTGGCCCAGCGTCACTTGTGGGGGTTCTCCGGCTCGACGCCGGCGCCGGTGCCGCTGCTCGTGCTGTCGTCACTGTCGGGTGTCGGCTGCTGAGTGGGCACCGGGCGGGTCCGGCCGGTGGCTTGCACGACGGGAACCCCGTCCTTGACTAGCCAGACCACCGGCTTCGAGCGGAAGTTGCCGCTGCCGGGCTCGCGGGTGATGACGCTGGCCGAGCCGTCGTATCGGGTGAGGCCCTGCAGGTAGGTGACGACGCCCTGGTTGCTCTCGAAGCCGTCCACCAGCATGCGGACCGAGTCGTAGGCGTACGGCATCATGTGAGTGATGAAGGTCGACGAGGGGTAGGCCTTCTGGAACTGGGCCATCACTTCGGGATCGGCCAAGTCGCTGTCGGTGTACCAATCGCCCTCGAAGATCGACATGTCCTCGCTGCCCCCGATGGCGACGATCGATGTCACGTTGAGTTTGGTGCCGTGGACCTTCTCGGCGAGTTGGAGTTGCTTGCCGACGGCGGTCAGCGAGGGTTCGTAGCCGGACACGTAGAAGGCGTCGGGCTGGTACTGCTCCAGGGCCGTCCTCACCGGATCGAGGAAGCTCGTGGTGCCCTGTGGGAACCGGTACTCGTAGACCACCTGGATGCCGGCGGCCTCGGCGGCGTTCTTGAGGGCGCTCACGTGGCCGTCAATGCTCGGGTACTGCTGGGCGATGATGGCGACGCTCTTGATGCCCCGCTTTTGCGCCTCGGCCACCCAGGCGTCGGCCTCGTCCTAGGCCAGGGGGATGTTGGTGTATTTGTATTTAACGTCGCCGATGGTGGGCATGTAGCACACGCAGAGTTGGGGGATCTTCGCCTCGGTGGCGACCGGTGCGACCTGCTGGCCGACGATCGAGATGCCGCCGACGATGGCGTCCACGCCGTCCTCCTCGACCAGCCGCTTGGCGGCGGCCGTGCTTTCCTCGGGGGTGGTGCCGCCGTCCTCGACGCGAAGCTCGTAGCGGTTCTTGGTGTCGCCCAGGGTGTCGATCGACACCCGCACGGCTTCGAGGAACGACTTGCCGAGCGACGCGCTCTGCCCCTCGAGAGGGACGATGGCGCCGATCTTGATGGTCCGGGGCTGGTCGGCCATCGATTTGGTCGCGGTGTTGTCACCGCTCGAGCAGGCTGCCGTGGCCAACAGCGCCCCGATGACGGCAATGCCCAGCCCGGCACCGATTCGTGGGTCCATAGTGGCTCCTCCTTGACTTAGTCGTCACTAAGCAATAGTTATTCACAACTAAGTTGTGTGGCGCAAGGCCGATAGGCTGTGACTCATGACGCAGCCGAACTCACTGCCCAGCCCCCGCCGCTCCCGGCTCACCGCCGCCGACCGCCGGGCATCGATCGTGGCCGTGGCGGGCGAACTGTTCGCTGAGCTCGGCTACCAGCGCTGCCGCGTCTCCGACGTGGCCGCGCGCCTAGGGATCACCGAGCCAGTGGTGTTCCAGAACTTCGGCTCGAAGGCGGGACTCTACGCCGCAGTGCTGAACGACGCGGCCGACACCTTGGTCGCCGAATTGCGCGCTCTCCTGGACGACGACGGCACCTCGGTGCTCGCCGTCCTCGGCGAGATCCTGGCGCCCGGCCACATCGACCGGATACACGCCCAGGGATCGCCCGGCGTGCTCTTCGCCGACGCGGTGGCGCTCACCGCCGAGCCCGGCATCGAGGAGGCCGCCTGCCGGGGGATGCGCAAGGTGGCCGACGCCTTGGCCCACCTGGTCCGCCGCGGCCAGGCCCAGGGCGAGATCGCGGCCGACGTCGACCCGCCGGCGGCGGCGTGGGGGATGCTGTCGCTGATCGCCTCCCACCGGTTCCGCACCGTGGTCATCCCCGACCGCAAGCGCAGCCACCTGGAGGCGGGGCTCAGCACCCTGTTCCTCAAGGCCCTCCATTAGGCCGCTCGTCCAGAGTTACGCGACTGGGAGGACGACTCGGGTGACGGTTCGAGCGCCAACACCGCCTTCGGCAGGTGCGGACTTCCCGACCACCTCGAGGCCAGGCACTCCGTGGTGCTCGGCCACGTCGTTGCCGGCCCGTTGCCGGCCCCGCCGGTCGCGCTCGACGAACTCGTCCACCGCGACCGATGGTGAAGGCCGACCGCGACGTCGGCACCTACGCCGAGCTCAGTTCCTGGTGGCGGCGCCCCGGACAGGGTTGATGTGGGCGAACGTGCTGTGGGCGTTCCACGTCGGGAAGGCTCGTGCCAGCCACGACGGACCGTCGAGCCGGATGCGGGCGTCGCAGAGTGCCTCGCCCCAGGTGAGCTGGCCGGCGTGCCACTTGACGAAGGCTTCGGCATCGGCGGTTATGTAGAGGTCTTCGTCGAGACCGGCATACGTCTTGCAGATCTCGGTCTCGCCGTGCTCGAGCAGCAACCAGTGTCGCTCGTGGGGCCGGAAGCCCGTGAAGTCGAACCGGATGACCACGCGCCGGTCGGGGAGCCGATCTCGGCGGAGCGCGTTGCACATCGACCAGAGCGCGACGAATGGATCGAGGTTCTCGGGGGCGATCTCGAGCCAACGGGCACCCCACTCGCCGAGCGTCTCACAGACCCTGAACAAGTCGTGGCCTGAGTCGGTGAGCTCGTAGCGCTCACCGCGCCCCCGAGGCTTGGGTGCTGACTCGACGATGCCGAGGCGTTCGAGCTGCTTGAGCCGCTCCGTGAGCAGAGTTCGAGACAGCCCGGGCGCGCCCTCGAGGATCTCCCCGAAGGTCTCGCAGCCCAGGTGCAGGTTGCGGATGATCAGCGGGGTCCAACGCTCGGCGAAGATCTCCGCGCCGCGGGCAATAGGGCAGTACTGGCCGTAGGTCCTCACGGTTGCAGTGTCGCGAGACTCCGGCTCGCCGTGAAGTCCAGATTCGTTACTTCGAAGTCCAGATCTCTTACTTCTCGGCGGCGCCCCACCGATGTTGCGATGGGCCCGTCCACCAGAGGAGGAACGATGACAGCAACGACCTGGGAACGAATCGGCCCGCCGAGCGACACGGCGAGGGGCATGGAGATCGCCGGATTCCGGGGCGAGGTGATCGGCGCCGAGCACGCCGACTACGACGGCGCCCGAGCCGTGTGGAACGGCACGATCGACCGGCGACCCCGACTGATCGCCCGATGCACCGGGGCCGCCGACGTGGCCGCGGCGGTGCGTTTCGCACGGGACCGCGACCTCGAGATCGCGGTACGGGGCGGAGGCCACAACGTGGCCGGGACCGCGGTGTGCGACGAGGCATCGTCATCGACCTCTCCGCGATGCGCGCCGTCTCGGTCGACCCGGCCGAACGCACGGCCCATGTACAGGGTGGTGCCCTGTGGGGCGACGTCGACCACGAGACCCAGGCCCACGGCCTGGCCACTACCGGAGGCATCGTGGGCCACACCGGCGTCGGCGGCCTCAGCCTCGGCGGCGGCATCGGCTGGCTCATGCGCAAGCACGGGCTCACGGTCGACAACCTCGTGGAGGCGGAGGTGGTCACCGCTGCGGGCGACATCGTCCGAGCTCGGCCCACGATCACCCCGACCTGTTCTGGGCGCTGCGAGGCGGCCGCGGGAACTTCGGCGTCGTCAGCTCGTTCCGGTTCGCGTTGCACCGTGTCGGTCCCACCGTCATCGCCGGTCCGGTCTTCTGGGCGGCCGAGGACACCACCGAGGTCATGCGCTTCTACAGAGAGTACGTCGCCGACGCGCCCGACGAGCTCGGGACCGTCATCCGGCTCGGCACCATCCCGCCGCTGCCGGTCATCGGCCACGAGATGCACTTCCGACCGGCGATCGCGGTTGCTTGCTGCTACCCCGGACCCGTGGAGGACGGGGAACGCATCGTTCGTGCGCTCCGCCAGTGCGGGAACCCGCTCGCGGACCTGGTCGGACCCACGCGCTACGTCGACCACCAGAGCGGGCTCGATGACACCGTTCCTCACGGATGGCACTACTACTGGAAAGCCACGAACCTCACGGGTCTGTCCGACGAGGTGATCGACGTCGTCGCACAACAGGCCTACCGCGCCAGGTCACCGAGGTCCTACGCGGCGATGTTCCACATGGGTGGTGCGGTTGCCCGAGTCCCCCG
>JBKOXV010000005.1:0-8997 GCA_046725105.1 bacterium
TCACCGCCGGTTCCGGTGACGGCCAGGCCGGTGGCCACGCCCGGCACCGAGGTACGGTCGGCGGCCTCGGCGTAGAACTTCTGCCGGCCGAGGTAGCCGGTGACGTCGCCGGCGCCGATGTGCAGCGGCACGACCGACGGATCGGATGCCACCTTCGTGGCGACCTTGCGGGCCGCCTTGCCGAGCTCCCGCTCGAGGGCGCGCACGCCCGCCTCCCGGGTGTGGTCGGTGACGATGAGGCGGATCGCCTCGTCGTCGATGTCGACCTCGTCGGGGCGCAGGCCGGCCCGCTCCAGCACCCGCGGCAACAGGTGGCTGCGGGCGATGAACACCTTCTCGTCCTCGGTGTAGCCGTCGAGGCGCACGAGCTCCATCCGGTCGAGCAGCGGCCCCGGGATGGTGTCGGCCATGTTGGCCGTGGCCAGGAAGACCACATCGGACAGATCGAGGTCGACCTCGAGGTAGTGGTCCCGGAAGGTGTGGTTCTGAGCCGGGTCGAGCACCTCGAGCAGCGCCGCCGACGGGTCGCCGGACCAGGCGCCGGCCGACAGCTTGTCGACCTCGTCGAGCAGCACGACCGGGTTCATCGAGCCGGCCTCGGTGATGGCCCGCACGATGCGTCCGGGCTGCGAGCCGACATAGGTGCGGCGGTGCCCGCGGATCTCGGCCTCGTCGCGGATGCCGCCCAACGAGACGCGCACGAACTTGCGGCCCATGGCCCGGGCGACGGACTCGCCGAGGCTGGTCTTGCCCACGCCGGGCGGACCGACGAGGGCGACGATGGCGCCGACGCCACGCCGGCTCGCCGAGGTGGTGTCGGCGGCCTCGGACGCGCCCCGCTCGGCGCGCAACTTGCGCACGGCGAGGAACTCGATGATGCGGTCCTTCACGTCGGTGAGGCCGTAGTGGTCGGCGTCGAGCACCTGGCGGGCGGCGCCGAGGTCGAAGTTGTCGTCGGTTGTGGTGCCCCACGGCAGGCCCAGCACCCGGTCGAGCCACGTGCGGATCCACGAGTGCTCGGGGCTCTGGGCGCCGGCGCGCTCCATCCGGTCGATCTCCTTGTCGACGGCGGCGCGCACTCCATCGGGCAGCGGCAACTCGGCCGCCTTGGTGCGGTACTCGGAGACGGGATCGTCGTCGGTCTCGCCCAGCTCCTTACGGATGGCGGCGAGCTGCTGGCGCAGCAGGTACTCGCGCTGCTGCTTCTCGACGCCCTCGGAGACCTCGTGTCGGATCTGCTCGTTCACCTTCAGCTCGGCGAGGAGCTGCTTGGCCCAGTCGAGCACCAGCTCGACGCGGACCCCGACCTCCGTCGCCTCGAGGATCGTCAGCTTGTGGTCCGACGAGGCGTCGGCCCACGACGTAGCGGCGTCGGCCAACGGGCCGGGCTCGACCACGGTGCGCAGGATCTCCGGCAGCCGCCGGGACCGGCGAACCTCCGCGATCTCCTCCAGTACGACGCGCAGCTCCCGCCCGAGGGCCTCGACCCGCGGGCTGGGGCGCGACTCGTCGACAGGCTCGGCCTGGACCCACAGCCCAGACCGCTCCGTGACGACGCCTGAGCCGAGGCGGGCCCGCTGGAGGCCGCGCACGATGGCGGCCAAGCCGCCACCAGGCAGCTCGCCGGCGTTCTCGACCTGGGCGATGACGCCGACCCGGGCGGAGCGCCCCTCGATTTGAGGCACGAGGAGCACCCGATGGTCGTCGCCCGACCGGGCCGCGGCCACGGCCCCCAGGGCCTCGTCGGACTCGAGGGCGATGGTGACAACCGTGCCAGGAAACACGACGCCGTCAGGGACTGGGATGACCGGAAGGGCCTGAGAAACTGTGTCGGTATCGGCCATACCGGCAGGATAGGGCGCGACTTGCACTTTGCAACTGACCACCGACAGATGCTAAGTGTGACACACTCAACTCTCTCCCCTCGGAGGCTGTCAGCTTACGTCCGGGCAGCCGCGGGGCCGGTCAGCGGCCCACGGTGGCGGCGTGGGCGAGGGCGTCCTCCCACGTGGCCGTCCCGGCCAGCAGCTTCCGGTAGGGCATCGTCAGGCGGGGCAGGCTCACCCCGAGGACGCCGTGGAGACGGCCGGCCGAGCCGTAGAGGGCCACGAAGGCGCCGTCGTGGACCGAGCCGTGCACGACCTCGACGTCGTCGGTGTCGGAAGCCCGGCCCAGGAACTGGATGCGGGCGTCGTACTGGTCGCTCCAGAAAAAGGGCACCGGCGCGTACGGCACCGGATCGGCACCCCGTGCGGTGGCCAGCAGGTTCCGGGCGGCGGCGGCGCCCTGCTCGGCGGCGTTGGTCCAATGCTCGAGGCGCATCTCCTCGCCGAACAGCTCGTTGGGCCACCGCACGAGGTCACCGGCGGCGTACACCCCGGGCGGGCCGGCCGCCAGCGTGGCGTCGCACACCACGCCGTCGCGGAGCTCGAGGCCGCTGCTCTCGAGCCACTCTGTCACCGGCGCCACGCCGATACCGACCACGACGACGTCGGCCTCGACGGCGGAGCCATTGGTGAGCCGCACCCCCTCCACGCGCTCGGTCCCGTCGAAACCGGCTACGCCGGCGCCGAGGTGGAGATCGACACCGTGGCCTCGGTGCAGCTCGGCACACACCATTCCCATCTGGAGGCCGAGGCCGCGCACCAGCGGCGCCGGCAGCGCTTCGATCATCGTGACGTCGAGCCCGAGGCCGCGGGCCGTGGCCGCCACTTCGGCGCCGATGAACCCGGCGCCGATCACGACGACGCGCTGCGGCGCGGCCTCGAACGCCGCCCGCAGCCGAAGGCAGTCGTCGAGGGTGCGGAGGACGAAGAGCCCGTCGAGCTCGGGCTGGCCGGCCAGCCGGCGCGGCGCCGAGCCGGTGGCGAGGATCAGCCCGTCGTAGCTGACCGCGCCGCCGTCGTCGAGGGTGACGCGCCGCGCCGCCGGGTCGAGGGCGGTGGCTCGGACGCCGAGGTGGAGCTGGAGGTCGAGGTCGGCGTACTCGTGCTCCTTGCGAAGATGGACGCGCTCGACGTCGAGCTCCCCGGCCAGCAGCCGCTTGGACAAGGGCGGCCGGTCGTAGGGAAGGTGGGCCTCGGCGCCGACCAGGGTGATGCGCCCGTCGAACGATTCGGCCCGCAGCGTCTCGGCCGCCCGCAACCCAGCCAGGGATGCACCGACGATGACGACGTTCGAGAACATCCGGCCACGATAAGAGGTGGAGCACCCGGCCGGGCCGGTCCGGCGACCACCGCAGGCGGACACCGCCGCCGTGATCGGACGGCCGCTGCCACCACAGCGGGCCCCTGATCACGGCGCTTCCAGCTCGGCCGGATGCTCTCGCACCCGAACCCCGCGGCCATCGTGCCAGTGCCTCGCGCCGACCTCGTTGCGGCTTGTTGACGATCGCGCGCGCTGCGGCTCGGCGTGGCGGAACATGATGCTGATGCGCGGGCCGGCGGCCGCGACCTTCGGCACGGTGTGCTCCCACTGGTGCTGGACGGCGCCACCCAGCACGAACAGATCGCCCTGGCCGAGGAGGAACGGCCGCGACGAACCGCCGCCGTCGGGGCGCAGCAGGAACGGCCGCGGGGCCCCGACGCTGACGATGACGACTACCGGGTCGGCCTGCGTGCGCGACACCCGGTCGCGATGCCAGGCCACGCTGTCGCGGCCGTCGCGGTAGAAGTTGAAGCCGACGCTGTCGAAATGCACGTGGTAGTGCCGGTCGAGTGCGACGCCCATCTCGGTCAGGACCGGCAGCGGCAGCTCGCCCGGGCCCTCCTCCTCGCTCCACCACGACGTGAGCCGGGGCTCGTCGACCATGCGGTCGTACATCCGCACCCGCCGTTGCCGCCAGGGGACGCGGGCCACGAGCTCGGCGAACACGTGGTCGGAGCCATGCAGCCACCGGGGCAGGCGGTCGAGCCACGACGCCTCGTCGAGCCACGTTCGCTCGAGCCCCGCGAAGTGAGCGTCGATGGCCGGGGTCTCCAGCCCGAACAGCGACGCCTGCCACGACAGCTCGTCCACGAACATGCGTTCGCATCTTGCCGCGGCGCGACCGGTAGCGTCAAGTGTTGCCACACTGCAGGCGTGGCCGTCGTCATCCGGGTGGAGTCCGCCGACGATCCCCGCCTGGCCGCCTACTACCGGCTCACCGACGCCGACCATCGCCGCGGCGTGGAGGCGGGCACCGGCACCTTTGTCGTCGAGGGTGTCACGGCCATCCGTCGAGCCCTGGCCTCGCCCTACGCCGTCCGGTCCCTGCTCCTGACGGCAGGCAAGGCCGAGGCCCTCGCGAGCGACGTGGCCGGCGTCGACGTTGCCGTCTATCTGGTCGAACAGGACGTCATGAACGCCGTGACCGGCTTCGATCTCCACCGGGGCGCCGTGGCCGTGGCGGCGCGCCGGCCGCCCGCCGACCTCGATGACGTGTTGCGCCGGGCCCGCCGGGTGGCGGTGCTCGAGGGGCTGAACGACCACGAGAACCTCGGCGCGGTGGCCCGGTCGGCAGCGGCGCTCGGTATCGACGCTCTCCTGCTCGACCCGACGTGCGCCGACCCGCTCTATCGCCGCTGCGTCCGGGTCTCCATGGGCGAGGTCCTCCACCTCGACCTGGCTCGCGTGACGCCGTGGCCCGCCGCGTTGGACACCGTCGGCGCGGCCGGGTTCGCCGTCGTCGCCCTCACCCCCGATCCGGCCGCCGACCCGATCGACGTCGTGGCGACGCGGGTGGCGGGGCGTCGGCTGGCCATCGTGCTCGGCTCGGAGGGTCACGGCCTGTCGAGCGGCGCCCTCGCCGCCGCCGCCCACCAGGCCCGCATCCCGATGGGCGGGCGCGCCGATTCGTTGAACGTCGGCCACGCCGCCGCCATCGCCTTTCACGTGCTGCGCTAGAACCCGGCCGTGGCCAAGAAGATCCTTACGCCGCTCGACCGTCTGCGGGCCATCTGCCTGTCCCTGCCGGAGGTGACCGAACGCCTGAGCCACGGGGCACCGACGTGGTTCGTCCGGGGCAAGACGACCTTCGTCACGTACTGGGGCGAAGGCCACCACGCCGACCACTTCCCGCATCTCTGGTGCGCGGCGTCGCCGGGCGCTCAGCAAGAGCTCGTCGAGACCGAGCCGGACCGGTTCTTCCGCCCGCCCTACGTCGGGGGCCGCGGCTGGATCGGCGTGCGACTCGACGGCCGGGTCGACTGGACCGAGATCGGGCGCATCTGCGAGGAGGCGTACCGAGCGGTCGCACCGAAGACGCTCGTGCAGACGCTCGACGACGAGCGCCGGAACTAGCCCGCGTTTCGTTCACGCCAGTTCAAGAGCCCCTGAGGTTCTCAAACCAGCGTGAAACGCAGAGGGGGAACGACAGGGCTTACTTCAGCAGCTCGCGGAGGGCGGCCAGGTCGTCAGGCGACGGCTGCCACCGCACGGCGGCGGCGTTGGCGCGCACCTGCTCGGGCGTGGTGGCGCCGGCGATCACCGACGCCACCGCCGGCTGGGCGGCCAGGGCACCGAGCGCCACGTCGACGATGGTGACGCCGCGTTCGGCGGCGTAGGCCTCCAGCTTTTCCACCAGATCGAAGCGCGCATCGGTGAGCTGGTTGGCCATGCCCCACACGTCGTAACGGCTGCCCTCCGGAATGGGCTCGCCCCGTCGGTACTTGCCGGTGAGCAGTCCGCTGGCCAGCGGGAAGTACGGCAGCATGCCCAGCCCGTAGTGCTCGCAGGCCGGCAGCAGCTCGGCCTCGGCCCCCCGCTTCAGCAGGCTGTACTCGTTCTGGGCGCTGACGAACCGCTCAAATCCCTTGGTTCGAGCGATCCAGTCGGCGTCGGCCAGCGACCAGGCCGTGAAGTTCGAGTGGCCGATGTAGCGGACCTTGCCCTCGTGCACCAGGTCGTCGAGGGCGGCGAGGGTCTCCTCGATCGGCGTCCGGGGGTCGGGCACGTGCATCTGATAGAGGTCGATCCAGTCCGTGCGCAGCCGGCGCAGCGAACGTTCGACGGCGCGGCGGATATAGCGGCGCGAGCCCCGGGCGTCGAAATCGGCGCCGTTGCCGCCGCGGAGGTTGCTGCCGAACTTCGTCGCCAGCACGACATCGTCGCGGCGACCCTCGAGCACCTCCCCGATGAACTCCTCGGAGGCGCCGTAGGAATCGGACGTGTCGATGAGCGTGATGCCCTCGTCGAGCGCGGTCTCGATCACGGCCCGGCTGGCGTCGAGATCGAGCCTCCGTCCGAAGTTGTTGCCGCCGAGCCCGATCGTGGACACGGCGAGTCCGGACTGCCCGAGGCGGCGGAAGGTCATGTCGGCCATTAGCGGCACAGTACCGGCCGGCGCGACGATCGAACTATGAGCGACCTCGCCGTCACCGCCCCGGCCTTCCTAGAGATGGCGCATCGCATCGTCTGGGCGAGCGCGGCCTCGGTGGGCCCCGACGGCCGGCCGCGCCAGCGGATCCTGCATCCGTTCTGGCAGTGGGACGGTACGTCGCTGAGCGGGTGGATCGCCACGGGCCCGTCACCGACGAAGCGGGCCCACTTCGACCACAGTCCCTATCTGTCGCTCAACTACTGGACGACGAACCAGGACACGTGCGCCGCCGACTGCGTCGTCAGCTGGGCCTTCGACGACGAGACCCGCACGATGGTGTGGGACCTGTTCAAGAACGGGCCGGCGCCGGTGGGCTACGACCCTGCCGTTGTGCCGCCGTGGGCGGGCGGGCCGACCTCGCCGGCGTTCGCGGCGCTCCGACTCGAGCCCTACCGCCTGCGGGTGATGCCCGGCGCGATGATGCTCGGCGGCGCCGGTGAGCTGCTGCGCTGGAGCGCCGGCTGAATGCGCATCGTCGTCTTCGGAGCCGGCGCCGTCGGTGGCGTGATCGGCGGCCGGCTCTTCCAGCGTCGCGCCGTCCACGGCCACGACGTCACGCTCGTCGCCCGAGGCGCCCACCTCGACGCCGTGCGCACCCGAGGCCTCACGATCAACGACCCTGACGGAACGGTGACGCTGCAGGTGCCCGTGGCCGACCGGATCGACGCCGTACCGCTCCAGCCGGGCGACATCGTCATCCTGTCGATGAAGACGCAGGACACCGAACCCGCCCTCGAGGCGTTGGTGGCGTGCGCTCCGCCGGAGGTGGCGGTGGCGTGCGCCCAGAACGGCGTCGAGAACGAACGGCTGGCGGCGCGCCGCTTCGCCCATGTGTACGCCATCTGCGTGATGCTGCCGGCGTCGCTCCTCGAGCCCGGCGTGGTCGACGCCGCCGGCGCGCCGCACAACGCCATCCTCGACATCGGGCGGTATCCGGCCGGGGTCGACGAGCGCGCCGGCGCCCTGGCCGCTGCCTTCGAGGCGAGCGGCCTGGCCAGTCGGCCCGAGCCGGACATCATGCGGGCCAAGTACACGAAGCTGCTCATGAACCTGCAGAACCCGCTCGACGCGCTGGTCGCTGATCGGGAGTCGTTCCGTGACCTGTATCGCCGGGCCCGGGCCGAGGCCGAAGCGTGCCTGGCGGCGGCCGGCATCGACTACCAGTCGAACGAGGACGAGCGGGCCCGTCGTGACGGCGTCATGCAGATGCGCCCGATACCGGGCCGTCAGCGGGGCGGCGGCTCGACGTGGCAGACAATCGTGCGCGGCCGTCGGACCACCGAAGTCGACTGGCTCAACGGCGAGATCGTGCTGCTGGGGCGGTTGCACGGCGTGCCGACACCCGTGAACGCCATGCTCCAGGCCGTCGCCCGCCGCGCCGTCCTCGAGGGCCGCCCCGCTCGCTCGTTCACGGCGGCGGAGCTCGAAGCGCTCGTCTGACACGCACTCGCCGAGCCCGTACACGACGCCGCCCAGGTCTACGAGCCGTTCTTCGTCCGGCGCTGTTCGGGGCAGTGGCCGGCGCGCCTGCTCGATGCGGCCGGCGTCACGGCGGGCGACCGGCTGCTCGACGTCGGCTGCGGTACGGGCGTCGTCGCCCCGGCGGCGGTGGCGCGCGCCGGCGCCGTTCGGCGTGGGCCGAGCCCGCTGATCAGGCGGTCGCGGCCCGGAAGGCGTCGACCGCCGCTCCGAGGACGTCGGTGGCCTCGGCGCGCCCTCGAGGGAGCGGGAGGTGGATGCGGAAGTCGGTGATCCCCGCGTCGACCATCGCCGGAACGGGCGCCATCGTGGCGGCCGAATCGGGCGTGCCGTCGGCGATGACGACCGGCGCGCTGCCGAGGACCTGGAGACCGGACGGGTCGTGGCCATGCTCGACGAGGGCGGCCCGCATGGCGGTGACGCCGGCGACTGGGTCGGCCATGGCGGCGCCCCATGTGATCCAGCGCAGGCCGAAGCGGGCGACCCGCTCGACGACACGCCGGTTCACCGTACCGCTGACCCAGATCGGCACGCCGCCCGGCTGCAGCGGCGCCGGCCGGCTGTGGATCGCTTCGACGTGCAACTCGGGCGTGTCGATGCGGGCCGGACTGTGTAGCCACAGCGCTTGACACACCTCGAGCGTGTGATCGAGCAGGCGGCCGCGATCCTCGAACGAGAGTCCGGCCGCCTCGTACTCCTCTCGCTGCCAGCCGACGCCGACACCCAGATCGAGACGACCGCCCGACAGCACGTCGAGGGTGGCGGCCGTCTTGGCGAGCACGACCGGTCGGCGCAGCGCCGCCAACAGCACGCCCGTGCCGAGACGCACTCGTGACGTGATGCCGGCGATCACCGACAGCAGCGTGAGCGGCTCCAGCCAGTGGCCGTCCGGTCCCGTGGGCTGGCGGCCGCCTGCTGTCCCGCCGAGCTCGGGCCGGGCGTACGCCTCGAGGTTCTCGCCGTAGGCGACGTGATCGGACACGGTGATGCGGTCGACGCCGGCGTCGTCGGCGGCACGGGCCCGGTCGAGCACGTGATCCCAGCCGCCGGGATCGTCGGCGGCGAAGTTGCTGAGCCCGATCGTGAGGCGAGGCGGCACGGGCTCCGATTATGGCCGCCGCCCGTCCTCGGCCGCCCGTCTTCGCGGCCCTAGGGTCTGG
>JBKOXV010000148.1:0-3352 GCA_046725105.1 bacterium
GAGGTGATCGAGTCAGGGCCGTTCACGTCGCTGGAGCAGCCGATGCTGGCCAGCGATCTGCGGGACCGGGCGCAGGTGCACGGGTTCGGGGCGTACAACGCGATCGCCGCCGCGGCCGGGTCGCTGGGCGCGTTGGCGGCGGCGGTCCCGGACCTGGTCGGCACCGCTCCATTGGCTCGCTGGTTCCTGGTCCTGGTCCCGGTGGCGGTGATCGGTTGGGCGCTGGCCTGCCGGTTGAGCGACGACGTCGAGCCCGTCGCTGCCACGTCGTCACCGGGTCGCTTGTCGCGGTCTCGGTCGACGGTGTCTCGGCTGGCGTCGTTGTTCGCCCTCGACTCCTTCGCCGGGGGGCTCACGGTGTCGGCGTTCGTCGCCTACTGGCTGCGGGCCCGGTTCGACGCCTCAGCGGCGGTGATCGCGGTGACGTTCTTCGCCATCGGGCTGTTGCAGACGGTGTCGTTCCTGGCCGCTCCCCGGCTGGCCGACCGGTTCGGGCTGCTGCGCACGATGGTGTTCACCCACCTGCCGTCCAACTTGTTGCTTGCCGCCGTGGCGTTCGCCCCCAACCTGGCCACGGCGATCGGACTGTTGTTGACCCGCACGGCCCTATCGCAGATGGACGTCCCGACCAGGCAGGCCTACGTGATGGCCCTGGTCGACCCCGACGAACGCACCCCCGCCGCCGCGTACACCAACACCGCCCGTTACGTCAGCCGTCCCGCCGGTCCGCCACTGGCTGCACTGGCCCAGACGGTCGCGCTGGGCCTGCCGTTCGTGATCAGCGGCGGCTTGAAGTCGGTCTACGACCTCACCTTGTGGCGCTGGTTCCGCCACGTCTCGCTCCCCGAACCGGTGAAGGAGCCGGCGTGATCGTCTGCCTGCGCACCGTCCACGTCCCCCAGGACGTGCGGGAGCGGTACCTGGCCTGGATCGCCGAAGGGCGCGATGTCCGCCAAGCCCACGGCATCCTGGCCGAACTGGTCTGCGAACCGTCCTCGGGCCAGGGCGAGACCGTGGTGATCACCGTGTGGCCCGACCACGAGACGTTCGACGCCTGGATCGCCACCCCCGAACGCGACGCCCTCACCGCGTCGACGGTGCACCAGGCCGTCGACTACCGGCCGATCACCCGCTACGACGTGACCGGCGGCTACCTCAACCTGCCCGGCCTCCACCAGGCCGACCCGACCCCTGAGGAGGATCCATGAAATGGGTGACCCGCGCCCGCCCCAAGACCGACCGCGTCGCCTGCCCATGGCTGATCCGACGGTTCATCGACCTCGACGCCGAGATCCTCTACGTCCCCAAGCACGACGTGCTCGACGTCGCCCGCGACCAGCAGGCGCACAGCTTCGACACCCCCGGCGCCGAGTTCGACCACCGCGACGGCCGCTGCACCTTCGAGGTCCTCATCGACCACTTCGGCCTGGACCGCGACCCGGCCCTCGTACGACTGGCCGCGATCGTCCACGCCGCCGACATCGACACCGAACTGCACACCGACCCCCTCGGCCCCGGCCTGCTGGCCATCGGTCTCGGCGGCCTCGACGTCGAAGCCGACGACCACCGACTGCTGGAACGGGCCACGTTCGTCTACGACGCCCTCTACGCCTGGTCCGCCCAGCAAGCCATCACCTCCTCGGTGTGACCGTGACCCTCGACTACGACGCCATCCGGGCCGACACGGTCCGCCACGTCGCCAAGCTCATGGCCGCAGCAGCGATCACCGCCCCCAAATCCGGCGGACAGCTATTCCTGCAAGGCAAGCACCTGTTCATCGAGACCGTCATCGTCGACGACCACGACACCCTGCAGCAGTTGGCCAGCTGGCTGCGGGCCCGGGGCAAGGAACGCCGCGAGCCGATCTGGTTCCGCGACGCCGACGTGGCCGAAGCCATCGACGCCGTGCTGTTCGTCGGCCTGTCCGACTGGTACCCGCCCAACTACGACTGCGGCGCCTGCGGGTACGCCACCTGCGCCGAGTTCCTCCACGCCACCAAGACCCTGCGCGACGACTCCGCCGAGCTCGAGTTCACCGGACCCACCTGCAACCTGCGCGACATCGACCTGGGCATCGCCGTCGGCTCGGCCGCCAAGACCGCCGCCATCCACTCCATCGACTGCCGCTGCCAAACCCGCATCGCAGTAGCCGCCCGCAAGCTCGACGTCATTCACGCCGACGTCGCCGTCGCCCTATCCCTATCCCTGACCCACAAGGCGGTCGGATTCGACCGACGCATCGAACCCGTCGACTTCGACGCCCTCGACCTGCCCGCCACCGGCACCCTGCCCGTCGGCGTCGACGGCGCACCCCGCGCCGGTGGCGCCCGCAACCGCCAACAACCCCGCACCGCAATCCGGCCGAAACCTGAACCGTGATCGTGCTGATCCTTCGACGCTTGTCATCCTGACCTACCCGACGATACGCTGCCTGCGTGACTGCGCAGGTTCGCAAACACGGCGTGGAGCCGGACGACGTCGAGTTCGACGTCGCCGCCGGCGTACTGAAGCTGCTCGCCGACCCCACCCGACTGAAGATCGTGTGGGCCCTGCTCCACGGTGAGCACTCGGTCAACGAGCTCGCCGACCACGTGGGCGCCCGCCCGCCCGCCGTCTCCCAGCACCTCGCCAAGCTGCGCGCTGCCGGCCTCGTCCGCACCCGCCGCGACGGCACCCGGGTCTTCTATGCCGCTCGCAACGAGCACATCGAACACCTCGCCGCCGAAGCCCTGCTCCAGGCCGACCATCTCGTCACCGGCGGCCGCCACCACCGCAACCACACCAAGAGCGCATGACCAGCCACCACGATCACGACCACGGAGACCATGGCCACGGCCACGGGCCGCACGCTCACGGCGACGACCACGAAATTGGCCAGGAACATGACCATCGGCGCCCGTCGCACGGTCACGACCACGGTGATGGTGGCCATTCCCATCCGGGCGGGCTGCGTGGGGCCGTGCTGGAGATCTTCCGGCCCCACGGCCACGACGCCGCCGACTCGATCGACGCCGCCCTGGAAAGCGACCAGCGCGGCATCCGCGCCGTCAAGATCTCCTTCGCCGCCCTCCTTGTCACCGCCCTCGTGCAGCTCGTCATCGTCGCGGTCACCAGCTCGGTCGCCCTGCTCGCCGACACCATCCACAACTTCTCCGACGCCCTCACCGCCATCCCCCTGTTCATCGCCTTCCGGCTCGGCCGGCGCGCCGCCAACCAGCGCTACACCTACGGCTACCGCCGCGCCGAAGACCTCGCCGGGCTGTTCGTGTTGGCGATGATCGCCATCTCTGCGGTCGTCGCCGGGTGGCAGGCGATCGACCGGTTGATCAACCCCCGCGGGCTCGAACACCTC
>JBKOXV010000285.1:0-15150 GCA_046725105.1 bacterium
GGCCTCCCCCTCGCAACTAGATCGTCACCCAGTCGGTGAGGAGCATTGGGAAGGGGGCGCCGGCGCCGAACCGGCACAGGAGACGGAACGGCCCGTGCCCGATGCCGGGTGCTCGGAACCGCCCCCGGTCGTCGGCGGCGACCCGCACCGGCTTGCCCATCGCGGCCTGGTGGATCTCGACCCACTCGACCGAGGCCGGCGCCACGTGGCCGATGACGGTGCCGTCCTCGTCGATCTCGACGTCGACTATCACGTCGTCGTGTTCGAACGTGAGCGCCCGCGGCCCCCCGCCGCCGGACCGCACACCGGCCAGCTCGGGAGTCTCGGTGATCGAGTCGAACGTGAGTGCCGCCAGCTCGGCGTCGATCTCGCGCCACGTGTACGAGGCCTTCGCCGCCGCCACGACCTCGGCCGGCACGGCTTCGATCGCTCGGAGCCCGCTGCCCAGTGCCTCCATGAGTTGTTCGTCTGACATGTCCTCTGCCCCGTGGTCGAGGGTGCCGCCGTCGGTCATCCGTATTGCTCCTTCGACCCTCCTGAGCCCTGCCGGCCCTCTTGGATACCACGTTCACGGAGAGTGGCACCACGGAGCGTGGTCATGGCGGCCCGCAGGCGGACGAGGCAACGCTGGCGGGTGGGGCCGATGCTCCCCTTGGGCATGTCGAGCAGCGTGGAGATCTCGTCGTAGGACAGAGGCGGGTCGACGAGCAGCAGGCGCAGCAGCTGCTGGCACTGACCCGAGATGTCGGCCAGGGCCGCCATCAGCAAGTGGTGCTCCTCACCGGCGACCACCCGGCGGCCGGGATCGGCATCGGCCGACACATCGGGGATCTCGGGCGGATCGGCCATCGCCGTGGTGCGACCGCGCCGGCGCAGGACGCGCAGGCACTCGTGGCGCGTCGTGGTGGCGAGCCAGGCGCCTGCCCGCTCGGGCTCCCGCAGCCGGCGCAGGTGCTCGACGAAACGCAACCAGACCGTCTGGCACACGTCGGCCGCCTCGGCCCCGTAGAGCCCGTGGGCACGCACCACCGACCACACCAGCCCGCTGAACCCTTCGACGAGGTCGTTCCATGCCGCCTGGCTGCCCTCGGCCGCCTCCCCTACCAGCCGGCGGACCGTCGCCTGTTCCAGCACCGCGGCGATGCTAGAGGTATCAACGACGGGGACCGTGGCTCTCGATCAGTGTGTTCGCCGCCAACCGCCACCTCGCCCGCCAGCTGGCGCTGCTCACCGGCGTACGTCGCGTCCTCGTCGTGCTCGCCGATCCGCGTGACGGCTCCGAGCTCGATCGATACTCGTTCGGTGCCGTGCTCGCGCGGGCCGACGGCGACGCCCTGCTGTCCTTGGTGCTGCCGACGGAGCCTTCGGTGTGCGAGGTGCACCGCCTGCACGAGCCGTCGCTGCGCCGCCTCGCCGACCACTGGGGCCGTCGCCGCATGCTGATCGCACCGTGCACGTTCGGAACCGAGCTCGTGGCGTTGGCGCTCGCGCCAGTCGGTGACGACGTCCCCGCCCCGATCGTGGAACGGGAGGCTCGCCGGCTGACCGAGCGGTTCGCCGCCGGCGTCATCGGCAGCCGGCTCTTCGCCCGGGCCGTCTGATTCGGCGGCGCCACGGGGCGGCCGTTAGCGTCGCCGGCGTGGACGTGAACGTGGGGGACGTGCACGACGCGCTGGCTGCCGCCATTCCCGACCGTGAGGCTCTCGTCTTCCGCGACCGCCGCTTCACATGGGCCCAGACGGCGGAGCGAACCCGTCGCCTCGCCAACCATCTCCGCGAACGCGGCCTGGGATGTCACCGGGAGCGGGCCGAGCTCGCGCCGTGGGAATCGGGGCAGGACCACCTCGGCATCTGCTGCCACAACGGCAACGAGTTCCTCGAGTCGATGCTCGGCGCCTTCAAGGCACGCGTCGCACCGTTCAACGTCAACTACCGCTACCGCGCCGACGAGCTGCGATGCCTGCTCACCGACGCCCGCACCACCGGCCTCGTGTACCACTCAGTCTTCGCTCCCGCGGTGGAGTCGATCCGCACCTCGCTGCCCGGCCTGCGCGTGCTGCTCCAGGTGCCCGACGCGTCCGGCGAGGCGCTCCTGCCCGGCGCCGACTGGTACGAGCACGCGCTGGCGGCGGCGTCATCGGGACCGGTGCCGGTCGCGCCGTCGCCCGACGATCTGTACATCCTCTACACCAGCGGGACGATGGGCCGGCCCAAGGGCGTGCTGTGGCGGCAGGCCGACGCCTTCACTGAATGCTTCGGCGGGACGCGCACGGCGACGTCGATCGCCGATGTGGTCGCGGCGGCCACCACCCACCTCCAGGCGTTGATCGCCCCGCCGCTCATGCACGGCGCCGGCCAGTGGGTCAGCTTCCTCACGTGGATGACGGGCGGGACGGTGTTCGTGCCGCCCCATCCCGAGCGGCTGGAGCCGGCCGACGTGTGGCGGCTCGTCGAGCAGGAGCGCATCACGTTCCTCCTGGTGGTGGGGGATGCCTTCGCCCGCCCGCTGCTCGACGAGCTCGACCGCCACCGGTACGACCTGTCGTCGCTCACCGTGCTGCTGTCGGGCGGCGCCCCGCTCGCACCGGTGCTGAAGCACGCCCTGCTCGCTCACCTGCCGGCGCTGATGATTGTCGACGGACTCGGCGCCTCGGAGACCGGCGGGCAACTCACCCTGGTGTCGACGGGCGGGTGCACGCCGTCGGGGACGTTTCCGATGGCGGCGGACAGCGTCGTGCTGTCGGAGGACCGCTCGCGAGTCCTGTCTCCCGGCGACGGCGAGCTCGGCTGGCTGGCCAAGCACGGGCGCCTGGCTCTCGGCTATCTCGACGACCCGGCCCGCACGGCCGAGACGTATCCGGTGATCGACGGCGTCCGGTACGCCGTGCCCGGCGACCGGGCCCGGCGGCGCGCCGACGGCATGGTGGAGGTCCGGGGCCGAGACTCGGCCACCATCAACACCGGAGGCGAGAAGGTGTTCGCCGAGGAGGTCGAGGCGGCGCTCCGGACCCACCCGGATGTGTACGACTGCGTGGTGGCGGGCCGGCCGAGCGACCGGTGGGGCTCGGAGGTGGTGGCCGTCGTGCAGCTGCGGGCCGGGTGCGTGCCCGACGAGGACGCCCTCCTCGACGCCGCCGCCGAACGCATCGCCCGGTACAAGCTGCCCAAGGCGTTCGTGTTCGTGGACGAGCTGGTGCGGTCGCCGTCGGGCAAGGCCGACTACCGCTGGGCCCGCGCCGTCGCCCGCGACGCCTGAGGGCTGGTCCACCCGACGCTTGAGGGCTGGTCCACCCGACGCCCGAGGGCTGGTCCACCCGACGCTTGTGTCGCTGATTGGGGCGCTTTTCGCCCCAACGGGCGCCTCAGGCGAAATTAGAGCGGGAGGTCGCCGGTGGCCTTGCGGGTGGAGCCCGTGTCCTTCCAGGCGGCGATGGTGCGCTGGGCGATGCGCATCTGGTGGATCTCGTCGGCGCCGTCGGCAAAGCGGGCCCAGCGAGCTTGCTTCAGCATGTCGGCCAGCGGCGTGTCGGTGGAGTATCCGAGCGCGCCGTGGACCTGGATGGCGCGGTCGATGATCCGCCACAGCGAGTTGGCCACGAAGTGCTTCGCCATCGACACCTCAGCAGTGAAATCGAGGCCGTGCTCGATCTTGTAGGCGGCGTGGAGCACCATCAGCTTGCACTGGTACATCTCCATCGCCGAGTCGGCGATCAGCCACTGGATGCCCTGCTTCTCCGCCAGCAGCGAGCCGTGGCTGAAGCGCGCCAGCGACCGCCCCACCATCATGTCGAGCGCCGTCTCGGCCTGGCCGATCCACCGCATGCAGTGGGCCAGGCGGGCCGGCCCCAGGCGGTACTGGCCGAGCAGGTGCCCCTGGCCCTGGCCGCCGAGCATGTTGTCGTGGGGCACGCGCAGGTCGTGGATGAGGATCTCGCAGTGGTTGTGGCCGCCCGACATCGTCTCCACGTCGCGCACGATCTCCCAGCCCTCTGACGGCAGGTCGACGAGAAAGGCGGTGTTGGCGGCCTGCGGGATCTCCGGGTCATCCTCGGTGCGCGCCAGCAGGATGGCGAACTTGGCGCCCCGGGCCCCGGAGATGAACCACTTGTGGCCGTTCACGACCCACTCGTCGCCGTCGCGGTACGCCCTCGTCTGGATGAGCGTGGGGTCGGAGCCGGCCACCTCGGGCTCGGTCATCGCGAAACACGACCGTATGGTGCCGTCGCACAGCGGCCGCAGATACTTCTCCTTCTGCTCCGGCGTCCCCCAGTGGAGCAGGGTGTGCTGGTTGCCCTCGTCGGGCGCCTGGCAGTTGAGGATGAACGGGCCGATGCGGGTCTTGGCCGCCTCGGCCGACACGGCTGCCATCGCCGTCGGCCCCAGACCCATGCCGCCCCACTCCGGAGGCATGTGGGGCAGCCACAGGCCCCACTCCTTGGCCTGGTCACGCAGCGCCACGATCGTGCGGATCCACTCCTTGCGATCGGCACCTTCGTTCTTCTCCTCGGCCGGACGCACGATCTCGTCCATGAAGGCGCGGACCTTCAGGCGGACCTCCTCGACCTCGGGCGGAAACGAGAAGTCGATCATTCACCAAGTTTCACACCGGCCGGGCAGACTGACCCAATGGCGCTCCCCGAGGGTCCGGCGAAGGCGGCGGCGGTCCGGGACATGTTCGACACCATCGCCCCCCGCTACGACCTGGTGAACCGGGTGATGACGTTCCGCATGGACGTGGGCTGGCGCCGCGCCACCGTCGATGCCCTGGGGCTGCCGAAGGGTGCTCGCGTGCTCGACCTGGCCAGCGGCACCGGTGACCTCTGTGTGGAGCTGGCCCGACGGGGCTACCGGCCCCTGTCCGTCGACTTCTCGTTCGGGATGCTCGCCGCCGACCGCAGCGGCGCCCCGCGCGTGCAAGCCGACGTGCTGACGCTTCCCGCTCCGGCCGGTGCTGCCGACGGCGTCACGTGCGGCTTCGCCCTCCGCAACCTCATCGACCTGGGCGCCTTCTTCGACGAGCTGGGCCGGGTCGTGCGGCCCGGCGGCCGCGTCGCCCTGCTGGAGGTGGCCACCCCGCCCAACCCCGTCCTCCGGACGGGCCACAAGGTGTATTTCGGCTCGGTCGTGCCGATGGTCGGCGGGTTGCTGTCGGACCCGGCGGCGTACCGCTACCTGCCCCGGAGCGTCGCCTACCTGCCTCCCGTTGCCGAGATGCTCGACCGGCTGGACGCGGCCGGGTTCGCCGACGTCGATCGCCGCCTGCTGTCGCACGGAATCGCCCAGCTCGTGACGGGGACGCGTCGATGAAGGCCGTCACCCGCCGCCTCGAACGGCCGATCGACCTCGTCGCCTTTGCCGGGGGCGACGGGTACCTGTTCGTGCGCGACGGCGTCGGCGTCGCCGGTCGCGGCGTGGCGGCCCGGCTACCGCTCGACGACGCCATGGCGGGGCTGGTCGACGTCGCCGTCGACGACGAGGTGCAGCGGCCCGGCACCGGCATCGTGGCCTTCGGCGCCCTGCCGTTCTCGCCGGGCGCGGGCGGCGAGCTCGTCGTTCCCGCCGTCTCGGTCGGCCGCGACGCCGACGGCACCGCCTGGGTCACGCGGGTCGACCACGCCGACGACGACCTGGCGCCGGCGCCACCTCCACCGGCCCGGGGCGGGGGCTTCACCTTGCGGCCGGGCTGGGACCCGGGCCGCTTCCAGCGCGCCGTCTGCATCGGTCGCGATGCGGTGCGAGCGGGGCGGCTCACCAAGGTCGTGCTGGCGCGCGACGTCGTCGTCGAGGCCGAGCACCCGTTCGACCGCCACGCCGTGTTGACACGCTTGCGCGCCTCGTTCGGCTCGAGCCATCTGTACGCCGTCGACAGCTTCGTCGGCGCCAGCCCCGAGCTGCTCGTCGGTCGGCACGGTGACGTGGTGCGCGCCCATCCGCTCGCCGGCACGACGCCCCGTACTGGCGATCCGTCCGTCGACGCCCGGCTGGCGGCCCAGCTGATCGCGTCCACCAAGGACCAGATCGAGCATCGCGTGACGATCGAGATGGTGCGCGACACCCTCCTTCCGTGGTGCTCGTATGTCGACTGGGAGGCCGAGCCCTCCATCGTCACGGTCGCCAACGTGCAGCACCTCGGCACGGCGGTGGAGGGCCGCCTGTCGAAGCCCGAACCGTCCGTGCTCGAGCTGGTCGCGGCGCTCCAACCCACCCCGGCGCTGGGCGGCTTCCCCCGGGCCGAGGCGCTGGCCATGATCGCCGAGCTCGAGCCGTTCGACCGCGGGCCCTACGGCGGGCCGGTCGGCTGGGTGGACGGACGCGGCGACGGCGAATGGGCCGTCGGCATCCGCGGCGCCCAGGTCGAGGGCCGCCGGGCCCGCCTGCTGGCCGGCGTCGGCGTGGTGGCCGGCTCCGACCCCGACGCCGAGCTGGCCGAGACGCAGGCAAAGTTCCAGGCCATGCTGTCGGCGCTGGTTCGTCCGTAGAGTTGTCTCGTGCTGGTCGAGATCTATTCCGACGTCGTGTGCCCGTGGTGCTACATCGGCAAGCGGCGCTTCGACGAAGCGTTGAGCCGGTTCGAAGGCGGCGACGCCGTGACCGTGGTGTGGCGGCCGTTCCAGCTCGACCCGCACGCGCCCTCCGAGCCGACACCGGTGGCCGACGCCTATGCCCGCAAGTTCGGCGGTCCGGAGCAGGCCATTCGGATCATCGAGAAGATGACCGCCACCGCGGCGGGTGAAGGGCTCGACTTCCACCTCGACGTGGCCCAGCGATCGAACACGTTCGACGCCCACCGCCTCATCGCCTACGCCGCCGGCCACGGTCGCCAGGACGCCATGAAGGAGAGGCTGCTGCGCGCCTATTTCACCGACGGCCTGGCCGTGTCGGACCGCGACGTCCTCGCCGATCTGGCCGCCGAGGTGGGGCTCGACCGCGACGACGTGGCCCGGTTCCTCGCCTCCGACGAGGGGACGGCCGAGCTGCGGGAGGAGCTGGTCCAGGGGCTCGAGCGAGGCGTCACCGCCGTGCCGACCTTCGTCTTCGAGAAGACGTGGGCCGTACCCGGGGCCCAGGACGCCGACACCATGCTTCGGGTGTTGCAGACCGTGGCCGAGCGCATCACCCCGGCGGCCACCGCCGCCGACGCCTGCGACGACGACGCCTGCGCCGTCTGACCCCTCCCCCCCGGCGTTTCACGCCAGTTTGAGAACCTCACAGGTCGTTAACCAGCGTGAAACGGATGAGATAGTCAGCCGAGGGCGGCGATCACGGCCCGGTTGATCTCGTCGTGCACGGCGACGTTGGCGGCCCGGTCGGTGCGCACGTGCACGAGGCGGGCCCCCCGTCCCTCCTTGAGCGCCTCGGCGAGCCCGTCCCAGTCGGTGGTCGGGATGCCGTGCACGGCGGCCAGGGCGGACGGATCGACGCCGTGCGGCGTCCCGAACAGCTGCTCGAACCGCTCGGGCGGCAGGAGGGCCGCCTGCGGCAGGAACGAGAAGATCCCGCCGCCGTCGTTGTCGATCACGACGATCGTGAGGTCGACGTCGCGGCGGCCCAGACCCAACAGGCCGTTGGAGTCGTGGAGCAGGGCGATGTCGCCGATCAGCAGCGCCGTCGGCGCGCCCGTGCCGAGGGCCGCGCCCACGGCCGTCGACACGACGCCGTCGATGCCGTTGGCGCCCCGATTGGCCAGGACCCGCACACCGTCGCGCGGCGCGCCGTACCACTCGAGGTCTCGGATCGGCATCGACGACGACGCCACCAGGGTGGCGCCCGGCGCCAGGGCGGCCAGGAGAGCGCGGGCCACGCCCGGCTCGGTCGGCTCGGGGTGGGCAGCCAGCACGGCGTCGATAGCCGCCTGAGCGCGCCCCTCGGCGTGCTGCCAGCGCGCCAGCCACGGCGTACCCGTCGCGCCGGTGATGCGCTTCTCGAGGGCGATGCACACCTCGGAGGGATCGGCGACGACCCGCACGGCGGCGGAATGCTCCGGGTCGATCCACGCCGGCGTCGCCGCCACCTCCACCTGACGGGCGTCCGAAGCCGCCAGCCACTGGTTCAACACCTTCGACGCCGGCGGCTGGCCGAGGCGCAGCACCACGGCCGGCGTGTGGTCGGCGGCGAACCCGGAATGGCGCAGCAGGGCGTCGAAGGCACCGACCGTCGTCGCCTCCGGCACCCGGCACCCCGAGCGGGGATCGGCGAGCACCGGCCACCCCGCCGCGCCGGCCAGCCAGTGGACGGCGATCGGGTCGCCGGCACCGGCGCCGGCCACGATCAGTCCGCGCTGCCGGTCGATCAGCGCCACGAGGGCGTCGAGCTCGGGCGCCGCCAGCTGCACCGGACCCGTCGTGGTGGCGTGCCACGGCCACCCGTCGGGACGCCCCGGCGGGAGCTCGCCGGGCTCGCCGACCAGCGGGTCGCGAAAGGGCAAGTTGAGGTGGACGGGCCCCGGCCGCGGCCCCGACGCGTCGTCGACGGCCCGGGCCGCCAGCGATCGCCACGTCGTCCGCATGCCGTCGTCGGGCACGCCGGGGTCGCAGAACCACCTGACGGCCGGGCCGTAGAGATGGTCCTGATCGATGGTCTGCGGCGCCGACACGTCACGCAGCTCGGGCGGGCGGTCGGCGGTGCACACGATGAGCGGGATCTCGGCCTGGTGGGCCTCGATGACGGCGGCGTGGAAGTGGGCCGCCGCCGTCCCGCTGGTGCACAGCAGCACGGCGGGCCGGCCGGTGGCAAGGCCGAGGCCGAGGGCCAGGAACGACGCCGAACGCTCGTCGTGATGGACGTGGACACGAAGCTCGGCTCGTGCCGTCAGGGCGATGGCCAGCGGGGTCGAGCGCGACCCCGGCGCCACCACCGCGTCGGTGACTCCGGCGCGCACCCACTCGTCGACCACCGTGGCGCAAAATGTGGCCGCCGCCGTCGTGGGCACCTCCATAGCCTGGCCGACGTGGGCCTCCCGCCGGAAGCCGTCGCCCGGTTCCGCGCCGGCGGCGCCGTCGTCCTGCGCGGCGCCCTCGCGGCCGACGAGGCGGCCGCCCTGCGCGTCGAGGCCGACACGGCCGTGCGCGACGCCACCGGCGCCGGCTACCTCGTCGCCACGCCGGACGGCGCCGACCACTACATTCCCGCCACCAGCGAGCGCACGCCGATCGGGCTGGCCCTGTTCGAGCGCTTCGCCGGCGTCGCCGCCGAGCTCCTCGGCCGGCCGGTGCTGCCGGCGATGAGCCAGCACATCCTCTACTTCGAAGGCCGGGGTTGGCACGACGACACGGGACACGAGCTGCCCAGCCTGAAGGTCGTGGCCTACCTGGAGCCGCTCGAGGCCGACGCCGGCGCGCTGCGCGTCCGGATCGGGGGTGAGGAGCACGTGCTCGCCACCGATCCCGGCGACGTCATCGTGTTCGAGGAACACGTCGAGCACGCCAGCTTCAACCGTCGGAACCGGCTCCAGTGGTCGGCGTCGTACGTGGCCGACGACGGCAGCGACGACGTCGCCGTCGAGCGCTACCTCGGCAGTCAGTTCGTCCCCGGCCACGACATGGGCTACGACGTGGCCCGCTACCCGTACTACGGCGAGCACTTCCGTCGCACCTTTCCCGCCCCCTGGGTCGAGCGTCTCGAGCACCTCGGCGCCTTTGCCGCCGCCGAGCTCGAGGAGCGTGGCCACGATCCGGCCCGCCGGGCCATCGCCGTGGAGCGCCTCGGGCGCGGCCAGCCCCGCCTGGTGCTCATCCACGGCTTCACCCAGACCGGCCGCTCGTGGCGGAAGATCGCGCCCGCACTCGCCGCGGACCGCGAGGTCGTGATGGTCGACGCGCCGGGCCACGCCGGATCGTCGCACGTCGTCGCCAACCTGTGGAGCGGCGCCCACTGCATCGCCGACGCCGCCGGCGACGGGGTCTACCTCGGCTACTCGATGGGCGCCCGCTTCGCCATGATCACGGCGCTGACGCGGCCCAGCGCCGTCGAGGCCCTGGTGCTGCTCGGCGTCCATCCCGGCATCGAGGACGCCACCGAACGGGCGGCTCGGGCCGCCGCCGACGACCGTCTGGCCGCCGGCATCGAGCGTGACGGGATCGACGCCTTCCTCGACGGCTGGCTGGCCCAGCCGCTCTTCGCCTCACTGCCGCGGGACGCCGCCGACGTCGAGGATCGCCGGCGCAACACGCCCGCCGGTCTGGCCTCCTCGCTCCGCTACGCCGGCACCGGCCGGCAGGAGCCAGTGTGGGATCGGGTCCACAACATCAAGGTGCCCGTGCTCGTCCTGGCGGGCGAGCACGACGCCAAGTTCGCCGCCCTCGGGCGCCGGCTCGCCGCCGCCATCGGCGCCAACGCCACCTTCGCCGTCGTGCCCGGCGCCGGCCACGCCGCCCACCTCGAGCAGCCCGACGCCTTCGTGTCGGTCGTACGGGAGTGGCTCGGGGTGCAGGCTCAGGCCGTCAGCCAGAGGCCGGCCGCAAAGGCCAGCCCGAACACGAGCTGAGTGCGCGCCGTACCCATCAACACGGCGATCAGCTCGCGACCGCGCGCCCCGTTCACGACGGCGCGCACCGGCGGCACGGCGAACGGCACCGCCACCAGACAGGCCAGCGCACCCCAACGGACGACGGCGCAGCCCACGCCGACCAGGAACGCCACCACCAGCAGCCCGGCGTACAACAGGCGGGTGCCCTCGTCGCCCAGCCGCACGGCGAGCGTGCGCTTGCCGGCGACGGCGTCGGTGGGGATGTCGCGAAGGTTGTTGGCGACGAGGAGGGCGCAGGCCAGCAAACCGACGGCGACGGCGGCCGCCACCGACAACGGGGTGATGCGCTCGATCTGGACGTACGTGCTGCCCGCCGTCGCCACCAACCCGAAGAAGACGAACACGAACAGCTCACCGAGGCCGAGATACCCGTACGGTCGGGGACCACCCGTGTAGAGCCAACCGGCGGCGATGGCGACGGCGCCGACGGCCACCAGCCACATCGACGTGGCGAGGGCCAGCGCCAGGCCGGCCAGGGCGGCCACCCCGAACGCGACGAACGCCGCCCGCTTCACCGCCGTCGCCGGCGCCAGGCCCGACGCCACCAGCCGGACCGGGCCGACGCGCGCCGCGTCCGTGCCGCGCACGCCGTCGCTGTAGTCGTTGGCGTAGTTGGTGCCGATCTGCAGGGCCAGAGCAACGACCCCGGCGGCCACGGCGCGCCACGCAATGACGTCGCCTTCGCCGGCGGCACACGCCGTACCGACGATCACCGGTACGAGGCTCGCCGGAAGCGTCCGGGGCCGAGCACCGGCGACCCAACCCCGTGTCGATGTCACGGCCCCGACGGTACCGTCCGACGTCGATGCGCGACCTCGTCGCTCTCGACCTGCCGGGCGGACCGGCGTTCGTGACGGCGCTCCAGCGCGCCTGGGACAACGGCGATGCCGTCGCGCCGCTCGATGCCCGCCTGCCGGCGCCGGCGCGCGCCGAGGTCCTACGGGTGCTGGCGCCGACCGCCGTGGTCGACGGTGACGGCGAACGGCGGCCCCTCGACGACGGGCGGCCCGTCGACGACGGCGATGCCCTCGTCGTCGCCACCAGCGGCACGACCGGCACGCCCAAGGCCGTCGTCCTCACCCACGCCGCCGTGGAGGCCTCGGCCCGGGCCACCAGCGCCCGCCTCGGGGTCGACCCGAGCGCCGACCGCTGGCTGGCGTGCCTGCCGCTGGCCCACGTCGGCGGGCTGTCGGTGGTCACCCGGGCGCTGCTCACCGGGACGCCCCTCACTGTCCATCCCACCTTCGACGCCGAGGCCGCCGTCGCCAGCGGCGCCACCCTGGTGTCGCTGGTGGCCACGGCCCTGGCCCGGCTGGACCCGTCCCGGTTCCGGGTGATCGTGCTGGGCGGGTCGGCCCCGCCGGCCACGTTGCCGCCGAACGCCGTCACGACCTACGGCCTCACCGAGACGGGCAGCGGGGTCGTGTACGACGGTCGACCCCTCGACGGCGTGGCGGTGCGGATCGCCGCCGGCGGCGAGGTACTCGTGCGCGGGCCCATGTTGCTGCGCGCCTATCGCGACGGCACCGACCCGAAGGATGGCGACGGCTGGCTGGCCACCGGCGACGTGGGGCGCCTCGACGACGGCCGCCTGCTCGTCGAGGGCCGCCGCGGCGACATGATCGTGACGGGAGGCGAGAACGTGTGGCCCGAGCCCGTCGAGCGCGTCCTGGCCGGCGTCCCCGGCGTGCGCGACGTGGCGGTGGCCGGCGAGCCCGATCCGGAATGGGGCGAGCGCGTCGTGGCCTACGTGGTGGCCGGCAATCGGGTCCCGAACCTCGCCGAACTGCGCCAGCGGGTGAAGGACGAGCTGCCGGCGTGGAACGCGCCACGGCGTCTGGTGCTCGTCGAATCCGTGCCCCGCACGGCCCTGGGCAAGGTGCGGCGCGATCAGCTCACGGCGCGGACGCCGGCGCCCCCATCGATCACGTAGGTCTCCCCGGTGATCCACGACGCCCGGTCGCTGGCGAGGAACACCGCCATGGCGGCGACGTCCTCGGGCTCGCCCAGCCGGCGCGTCGGCAGCGTGGCGGCCAGGCTGTCCCCGAAGTTGTCGACGAGATACTGGGAGAAGTCGGTCTTCACGAGCCCGGGGGCGAGCCCGACGACCCGGGTGGGTTGGAGCTCGGCGGCCAGTTGCCGGGTGAGGTGGATGAGCGCCGCCTTGGTGAGGTTGTAGGCGCCGAGGATGGCTTCGGCCCGCAGGCCGCCCACCGACGCGATGTTCATGATGACCCCGGGATCGTCCCGCAGGGCGTGCCTCCACGCCGCCTGACACCAGAACACCGGACCGCGGATGTTCACCTGGAACGTCTTGTCGAACCGGGCCGGATCGATCTCCATGGTCGGCCCGTTGTACGGGTTGGTGGCGGCGTTGTTGACGAGGATGTCGAGTCGGCCGAAGTGCTCGATGGTGGCTCGGACACACGCGTCGGCGGCATCGATGTCGCCGGCGTTGGCGGCGAAGACGGCGGTGTCGCCCTTGATCTCCTCGGCGGCCGCCTCCAGCTGCTCGATCTTGCGGGAGCTCAGCATCACCTGGGCGCCGGCCTCGGCGAAGCCGGCGGCGATGGCCTTGCCGATCCCCTTCGAGGCGCCGGTGACGAGGGCGACTTTGCCGTCGAGTCGGATCTCCATGGGGGGAGCAAGCTAGCCGGACGTCGATAGCGTCCCCTCGTGGACCGTCGCATGAACCGGCTCGCCGGCGAGACGTCGCCGTACCTCCGCCAGCACCGCGAGAACCCCGTCGACTGGTACCCGTGGGGTGACGACGCCTTTGCCCGAGCCCGCGCCGAGGACAAGCCGGTCCTGCTGTCGGTCGGGTACTCGGCCTGCCACTGGTGCCATGTCATGGCGCACGAGAGCTTCGAGGACCCCGACGTCGCCGCCGCCATGAACGAAGGCTTCGTGAGCGTGAAGGTGGATCGGGAGGAGCGGCCCGACGTCGACGCCGTGTACATGGACGCCGTGCAGGCCATCACCGGCCGGGGCGGCTGGCCCATGACCGTCTTCCTGGCGCCCGACGGCCGGCCCTTCTACGGCGGCACCTACTTCCCGAAGCCGGCGTTCCTGCAGCTGCTGACGGCGGTCGGCGAGGCGTGGCGGGACCGGCGCGGCGAGCTGCTCGACCAGGCCGGCAAGCTCGTCGAGGCCCTCGATCGCACCGCCCACTTGGCGCCGGCCGACGACGTGCCCGGCGTCGAGCTCCTCAACCTCGCCCTCGGCCAACTGGCCAGCACCTTCGACAGCGAGTGGGGCGGCTTCGGCGGGGCTCCCAAGTTCCCGCAGACGATGAGCCTCGAGCTGGTGCTGCGGGCCCACCGCTCGAGCGGCGGCGCCGACGCCCTCACCGTGGTCACGACCAGCCTCGACGCCATGGCGTCGGGCGGGATGTACGACCATCTGGGCGGCGGGTTCTCCCGCTACTCCGTCGATCGCGAGTGGCTCGTTCCCCACTTCGAGAAGATGCTCTACGACCAGGCGCTGCTGGTGCCGCTGTATCTCCACGCCTGGCAGGTCACGGGCGAGGCGCGCTACCGCCAGGTCGTGGAGGAGACCGTCGGCTACGTGGTGCGCGAGCTCGGCCAGCCCGAGGGCGGGTTCTCGTCGGCCGAGGACGCCGACTCCCCCGGCCCCGACGGCCACAACGAGGAAGGCCGGTTCTACACGTGGACGCCGGCGGAGATGCGGGACGTCCTCGGGTCGTCGGCAGACGCCGCCATGGCGTGGTACGGCGTCACCGAGGCCGGCAACTTCGAGGGCCGCACCATCCTCCATCGTCCCGTGCGGGCCGATCTGCAACGGCCGCCCGGGATCGAGGGGGCCCGCCAGCGTCTCCTCACGGCCCGAGCGCAGCGGCCGCGGCCTGGGTTGGACGACAAAGTGCTCACCGAATGGAACGGCCTCATGGTGGCCGCCCTCGCCGAAGCGGGTGCAGCCCTGGGTCGTCGCGAATGGGTCGATGCGGCCCGTCGCACCGGCGAGTTCCTGCTCGACTCGCTGCGGGTCGACGGGGGACGCTGGCATCGCTCCTGGCAGCGCGACGGCGGCGCCCGTCACGACGCTCTCGCCGCCGACCACGCCGCGTTGGTGGTGGCCTTCCTCGCGCTGGGCGAGGCCTCCGGCCAGGCGCGCTGGGTGGACGAGGCCGTCGCCGTGGCCGACACCATGCTCGACCATTTCTGGGATGCCGGGGCCGGCGGTCTGTACACCACGGCCGACGACGCCGAGGCCCTCGTGGTACGCCAGAAAGACCTCGTCGACTCGGCCACGCCGTCGGCCAACTCGCTGGCCGCCGCCGGGTTGTACCGACTGTCGGCGCTCACGGGTGAGCCCCGATACCGCAACCACGCCGACCAGATCCTCCGGCTGGGCGCCGGCCTCGCCGCCGCCGCGCCGTCGGCGTTCGCCTACCTGCTGGGCGCCGTCGACATGCGGCGCGCCACCATCACGGAGATCGCCATCGCCGGCGCCCGCCCGGACCTGGTGGCCGCCGTGCAGAAGCGCTACCTGCCCGACGCCGTGCTGGCGTGGGGCGAGCGCTTCCCGTCACCGCTGTGGGACGAGCGGCGCGACGGCTTGGCCTACGTGTGCCACGACTACGCCTGCGAGGCACCTACCGACAC
>JBKOXV010000324.1:0-9039 GCA_046725105.1 bacterium
ACCGGCGCCCTCCCGCCGGCCAGCGCCACGCCGGTGCCGACCGTCGCCAGCAGCACGGCGGCGCCGACGCCGACGGCGACCCAACCCACCGGCCCGGACCGACGCTCCGCAGGTGCCGGACGGGCCGCACGGGCGGCGGCCCGGGCGCCCACGCCCAGCGACGCGCCGAGCAGGGCGGCGAACAGGCCGAGGCCGATGATGGGCCGGGCCAGAACTCCGATGTAGTCGGCATCGAGGTGGTCGCCGAGGGCGACACCGCCGGCGATGATGCCGGCCGAGGCGAGGAGCGCCGTCACCAGCCCGGCGAGCATCGCCGTGGCCATCGGAAGGCGCCGCGATCGGGCGGCCACGACGGCCGCTGTCACGAGCACGGCTCCGGCTCCGATCCAGAACAACGCGTTGCCGACCCGAACCTGGCGCCACAGCTCCGTGGTGTCGGTGTCGACGAGACCGCGATAGACGAGCCGGCCGGCGACGGCGACCACGGCGCCGGCGGCGCCGCCGACGAGCCCGGCGACGAGCGGCGGTCGCAGGCTGACGCCATCGAGCCGTCGCCAGGACAGGCCCGGCGCCGGCAGCTCGAGGTAAGCCCACGACGGCGGCGTGTCGACCGGCGGCGCCCGCCGGCGCGACAGCACCACGCCGGCGAGCGGCACGGCCACGTCACCCACCCACACCAACCAATCCAGGCGAGTCGTCTGGGCGCGGTACAGGAGCAGGTCCGACAGCGACCGCCAGTTGTCGGCGCTGAAGCCGAACAGACCGGAGAGCCCGGCGAAGAGGGCGAGGCTGGAGGTGTACGCGGTGAAGGTGACGCCGAGGGTCACGGCCCACGCCAGCGCGACGCCGGTCGCCACCATCACCGTCGCCATCAGCGGTCGTCTCGGGGTGCGGACGTCGAGGAAGCCGTCAGCGACATCGAGGGCCCACAGGTAGACGGCGCTGATCACGACGAGGGTCGCGGCGAGCGCACCGAGCTCGGCGATCGTCGTCGGCAGGAATCGCACCTCGGCCGACGAGGTGGGCGACAGGGGGTCGGCCACGAGAACGCCGGCCGCCAGCGTCAGGGCGACCAGCACCGGCGCCGGGCCGCCGGGTCCCGACGTTCGCACGGCGACGCGGGCCCGCCAGACGGCCGTGGCGAGCACGGCACCGAGCAGCGCGGCGACGATGGCGACGGCGGCCGGCGACCCATAGGTGACCGCCTTCGACCCGGTGGTGAGATGAAGGACGAAGTTCGACACCGTCGGGATGGCAAGTCCGCCGACGAGCCCGGCGGCGAAGGCGTCGAGCCGCCCGAGCCGCAAAAGCGGCGTGGGATCACGCACGATTGCCAGCCGTTCGGCCGCCGAGGGATGCCACCGGAGCACTGCTGGCCGCCGGTCCGTCGCGCGCGGCGGCGCCGCGCCCAGCAGGCGGGCCATGGCGCCTTCGGGTCCGTCCCGCCGCGAGGCGCGCAGGTCGGCGTAGTGCTCGCGCGCCCGCAGCAGCCCGTTGCGGGTCAGGTAGATGAGCGCCGTCATCACGGCCACGCGCCAGCCGATCGGCCACAGGAGCGACGGCGCCAAGCCGATGAGGCCGACCGCGAGCGGCGCGAGCGCGACGAGGCACCAGGAGTACCAGATGGCGTTGGCGAGGTACGTGAGCGCGACGTCCCGGTTGGCGACGTGGGCCAGCTCGTGCCGGACGACGGCGTCGAACGCCGGTGCGTCCGTATAGGCCTGGGCCACGAGGGCCGGCCCGAGGGCCACCCGGTAGTGGCCGGGCAGGCCGAAGGCCAGCGCGTCCCCACCCGTCGAGCGACGGTTCCAGAGGACCTCCGGTGGCCGGGCGATCCCTTCCTCCCGGGCGACGGCGCTCACCCACTCGGCCACAGGGGGGAGCTTCTCGGCCACCGGTCGCAGGTGGCGCCGGCGGACCTTCCAGGCCGGCAGCACCGCCACGACCACGATGGCGACGACGATGACTCCGAGGGCACCGAGCGCCGACCACAGGGCCTGCTCCCGGCTCAGGCCGCCGAGGCACCGTTGCACGGCGTTGTCACGGTCGTGCAGGCCGTCGAAGGTGGGACCGAACCCTGTATCGGCGGCGACCCGTTGCTGGCAGGTGATCAGCGTCGAGAGGTAGCGGTCCTGGTTGGTCGTGATCCACAGCGAGTCCCACGCGAAGGCGCCGGCGGCGACCGCGGCGACGACCAGCAGGACGAAGCGGAACGTGGTGTCGGACGGGCCGCAGAACGGGTTGGCCCGTGCGCGCACTCAGCTGCGGGTGACGAGCTCGCCGGCGATGGCGTCGGCGAGGAGGTTGGCCCGCTCGGCTTTCATGCCCATGGCCGTCGCCTGCTCGAGGGCGATGTCGTGGGCCTGCTTGATCTCCTCGATGCTGAGCGCGACGGGAGCCGGCTCGGGGTCGTCGTCGTGGAAGCGGCGAAACAGCCGCTTCACGTACCCGGCCACGGCCGACTCCGACTCCTCCTTCAGTGCCTTGCTGACGATCTCGGAGAGGTAGGACACAACCGCCTTGGTGGCCATCACCACGAACGGTGTCACGAAGGCGACGGCCTCGACGCCGAACCCGAGCATCTCCTCGCCGTCCTTGCCGGTCGGCGCGTCGAGGTAGGCGTCACTCGTGGCTTCGAAGACCTCGAGCTCGGCCGGCGCCAAGTCGATGACGACCTGGCGCGAGACGTCCAGGATGAGCGTGTCGTCGGCCCCGGGCACCTGTGGAGCATGCGGCACGGGCTTGCCCTCGTCAACCGTCGATACCCTGGAGCCGTGCCGCGCGGCCGCACCGAGACGGTGTTGGTGACGAAGGTGGACGACGGCGTCGCCCGCCGGACGCCCGACGAGCTCGTGGTGGAGGAGCCGTTGGAGATCCGCCTCGACGACCGCCCGGTGGCCACCACGATGCGCACGCCGGGCCACGACTTCGAGTTGGCGGCGGGGTTCTGCTTCACCGACGGCTTGCTGACGGGCGCGCCCGTCGTAGGGGTGCGCTACTGCGCCACCGGCTCGGCCCTCGAGACCGCCTACAACGTGGTCACGGTCGAGACCGGCGGCGTGGCACCGGAGCCGGTCGCGCGGCTCGGCACGACCACGTCCTCGTGCGGCTTGTGTGGCTCGACGACGCTGGCCGACCTGGCCGCCCGGCTCGCTCCGCTCGCGTCGACGGCCGCCATCCCGCTCGACGTCCTGGCCGGCGTGCCGGACGTCGTGGCCAAGGCCCAGGGTGTCTACGCCACCACGGGGGCCGCCCACGCCGCCGCCGCCTTCAGCCCCGGCGGCGAGGCGCTCGTGGTGCGGGAGGACATCGGCCGCCACAACGCCGTCGACAAGGTGGTCGGGCGGCTGTTGCTCGACGGGCAGCTGCCGGCCACGGGTCTCGGCCTGTTCGTCTCCGGCCGGGCCAGCTTCGAGATCGTCCAGAAGGCGTGGGCGGCCGGCTTCGGCACCATCGTCGCGGTCAGCGCCCCCTCCGCCCTCGCCGTCGCCACCGCCCGCACCGCCGGCATCGTGCTCGTCGGCTTCGCCCGGGAGGGCCGCCTCAACGTCTACGCCCCCGAACGGGCTCGCTCCTGATGCGATCTGACGCGACTTTTGGGTGTATACGACACTCTTCGCGCATCAGAACGGAGCGGGCGTGGTGAATCGGCGGCTCTGGGCCGGGCTGGCGCCCAACGGCATCGGCCAGCAGAAGCCGAACCACTACGGCGAGATGGTGAAGGTCGGCTGGGCCAACCGTCGCAACCTGCCGTACGCGTGGAAGGTGCTGAGCCAGGGCGTGTGCGACGGGTGCGCCCTCGGCGTGGCCGGCTTCCACGACTGGACCATCGACGGCGTCCACCTGTGCACGACTCGCCTGAAGCTGCTCGAAGTGAACACCGCCGATGCCTTCGACCCGTCACGGCTGGCCGATGTCTCGACGCTGGCGGGCCGGTCCGGGGCGGAACTGCGCTCCCTCGGGCGGCTCGGCTACCCGATGCGCCGGCGCCGCGGTGACACCGGCTTCACCCGCATCTCCTGGGACGAGGCCCTCGGTGCTGTCGCCGACGCCATCCGGCGCGCCGGCGGCGACCGGACCGCCATCTACCTCACGAGCCGGGGCCTCACCAACGAGTCCTACTACGTCGCCGGCAAGGCGGCCCGGGCCATGGGGGTGGCCAACATCGACTCGGCGGCGCGGGTGTGCCATGCCCCGTCGACGCTCGGCCTGAAGGCCACCATCGGCGTGGCCGCCAGCACGTGCTCGCTCCAGGACGTGATCGAGACGGATCTCGTCGTGCTGTGGGGCGCCAACGTCGCCAACAACCAACCGGTCTTCGCCAAGTACCTCTACCTCGCCAAGATGCGGGGCGCCCGAGTGGTGGTCGTGAACCCGTACCTCGAGCCGGGCTTGGAGCGCTACTGGGTGCCGTCCAACATCGAGTCGGCGGTGTTCGGCACCAGGATCTGCGACCTCCACGTACCGGTGCGGCCCGGAGGCGACGTCGCCCTCGCCAACGCCCTCCTCAAGCGGCTCGTCGATCGCGACGCCGTCGACACCGCGTTCATCGCCGCCCACACCGACGGCTGGCACGAACTCGTCGCCGCCCTCGACAAGATGGACCTCGACGAGCTGTGTGGCGCCGCCGGCGTGACTCGGGGCCAAGTCGAGGCCTTCGCCGACGAATACGTGCGGGCCAAGGCGGCCGTGCTCGTCTGGAGCATGGGGATCACGCAGCACCGCGACGCCGTCGACAGCGTGAAGGCCATCGTGAACGTGGCGCTGGCGCGCGGCAACGTCGGGCGCGACGGATGCGGCCTCATGCCCATCCGCGGCCACTCCGGTGTGCAGGGCGGGGCCGAGATGGGTGCCTATGCCACCGCCTTTCCCGGCGGCCTCCCGATCGATCCCGAGCACGCCGCCGGCCTCGCCGAGCAATGGGGCTTCCCTGTCCCGCCGCACCACGGCCTCACCGCGGGCGAGCAGGTCGAGGCGGCGGAGCGGGGGCACATCGACGTGCTGTTCCTCGACGGCGGCAACTTCCTCGACGTGCTGCCCGACCCGCGTCGCGTCGCTGCCGCCCTGGCCCGGGTCCCGCTGCGGGTCCATCAGGACATCGTGGTGACCAGCCAGATGTTCGTGCCGGGTGACGACGTGATCCTGCTCCCGGCGGCGACGCGCTACGAGCAGGAGGGCGGCGGCACCGAGACCACCACCGAGCGACGGGTCGCCTTCAGCCCCGAGATCCCCCGGCAGGTTGGCGAGGCGCGCAGCGAGTGGCGGATCTTCGCCGAGCTGGCTGGCCGGGTGCGGCCCGACCTGGCCGAGCGGTTCGCCTGGCCGACGAACCGCGACGTGCGGGCGGAGATCGCCCGGGTCGTGCCCGCTTACGCCGGGATCGAGCGCCTGGAGCGCACCGGTGACGCCATCCAGTGGGGCGGGCGCCACCTCTGTGCCGGCGGCCGCTTCCCGACGGCGAGCGGGCGAGGCCAGTTCAGCGTCACCGACGCCCACCCGCCCGTTCTCGAACCCGGGACGTTCTACGTGTCCACCCGCCGGGGTAAGCAGTTCAACTCGATGGTCTTCAGCCCGACCGACCCGCTCACCGGCGCCGGGCGCGACGCCGTGTTCATCGACGCCAACGATGCCGCTGAACTGGGGATACGCGACGGAGAGCCGGTGCGGCTCCGGTCCGACACGGGCTCCTTCGACGGCCGAGCCCGACTCGTGCGGCTGCCTGAACGCACAGTCCAGGTGCACTGGCCCGAGGGCAACGTGCTCGTGGCGGGCGGGCCCAGGCATCGCGACCCCGGCTCCGGGATACCGGATTACAACGCGATCGTTACGATCGAACGAACGAATTCGCCCTCGTGAAGGAATCCAACGGCCCGTGATGCACGATAATTGGTCATGATCGCCGGTCGGTGGGCCAGCCGGGTTGCCGCCTTGGTGGCAGTCACGGCCGTGGCGGCGGCGTGCGGCGGCAGCAAGTTCCAGTACGTCCAGAACTCCTCCGAGAACACGTACTTCAAACTTCCCAGCAGCTGGAAGCTCTTCCGATTGACCGAAGCCGACGAAGAGGGCCGCGCCCCGAAGTTGCCGGTCGACACGCAGCGCATCTGGCACGTGGCCTTCGACTCCGCCGATCAGCCCGACGAGAACCACCTCGGCGAAGCCATGCCGACGGCGCTCGTGGGCGACGTCCAGATCTACGCCATGTCGGCATCCGACAACGACCAGATCGCCCAGTCCAACCTCCGCCAGCTGATCTTCGGCGGCATCGATCCCGTGCTGCAGGACCCCGGCACCCCACCCAACTGGGAGGTCGTGTCCTACACGGCCATCAACGACACCAAGGGCGTCGTCGGGAGCCGGGTCGTCATCAACATCCCGAGCGAGGACACGCCGGGCCAGTGGTTCACGCTCGACGGTACGGAACTGCTCGACCCCGCCGACGGGCGGGCCTACCTGCTCCTCATGCGTTGCGAGTCGCAGTGCTACCTGAACAACCGCAAGGCGGCTGACGAGATCGCCACATCGTGGAAGGTGACGAAATGAGCATGCTGCTGCCGCCGCTGCCCGCCGGTCGAGTGCACATCCCCCCGCCGGACGACCGGGAGCCCAAGGTGCGGCCCAAGGCGCTGCTGTGGGACCGCGTCAAGGTCGTCGTCATCCTGTCGGCGTTCATCCTCCTGTCGGCGGCCTACCTGCACTCGCAGATCCCGATCATGAGCTACGGCGAGGCGCTGCGCGACCAGCTGCGCGCCAAGTGGTGGATCGAGATCATCATCGGCCTGGAGGTGCTGCGCCAGATCCACTACCTGATCAGCGAGCGGTCGCCGGGCTACTACCAGTTCTGGCAGGGCAAGGTGTTCGGTAGGTGGGAACGGCGGATGAGCCGCATGAACCCGTGGAACCGCTACCGGCTCGGGCGCAACGTGAAGTGGCTCCTCTTCCTCGTGGTTCTGTTCTTCTTCCTGTCGTGGAAGTGGGACGTCAACTTCTTCACCGCCGTCGCCGAGGCGCCGGGGCGCATCTGGGACACCCTGTTCTCCCCCATGGTCGGGATGCCGCTCGTCGGCTACATCTTCTTCTACGGGATCATGGGCATCTTCAGCCTGGTCTTCTTCTACGCCATCTTCTTCTTCGGCGGAATCGATCACTTCAAGCCGGGCGAGATCAAGACCCGGTTCTCGGACATCTGGGGCCAGGATCCCGTGCTGCGGCGGGTGAAGGAGAACGTCGACCTGCTCGAACGCCCCGAGGAGATCGAGGCCAAGGGCGGCCATGTCCCGAGCGGAATCCTGTTGTGGGGCCCGCCCGGCACCGGCAAGACGCTGATGGCCGAAGCCGTGGCCGGGGAGACCGGCAAGCCCTACACCTTCGTCGACCCGTCGGCGTTCATCCAGACGTTCATCGGCGTGGCGCCGATGAAGGTGAAATGGCTCTATCGCAAGCTGCGCAAGCAAGCGCTGCGCAACGGCGGCTGCGTGGTCTTCTTCGACGAGGCCGACGCCCTCGGCAACCGCGGCCAGCTCGGCAGCCCCGGCCAGAACGCCCTGAACCCGGCCGCCAACTCGTGGGAGGGCATGCACGCCTGCAACGGCATGCACTATGTGTCGACGGCGTCGGCCCGGACGATCTGGTCGGACCTGGCCCGCCACCAGCCGGCCGAGGAAGCGCCGCGCAAGCGCGGGTTCATCATCGCCGGGGGCGGCGGCGGCGGCTTCTCGGGCGCGCTGCAGGCGCTGCTCACAGAGATGTCGGGCCTAAACAAGCCCCGCGGCTTCTTCTCCCGGCGTCTCCGCGCCTTCCTGTGCATCAAGCCCAAGAAGCCGCCGAAGTACCGGATCCTCCACATCTTCGCCACCAACCAGCCGAACGCCCTCGACGAAGCGTTGCTGCGTCCCGGCCGCATCGACCGCCTCTACAAGGTGGGCTACCCGCACGCCGACGGCCGTCGCCGCACCTACGAGGGCTATCTCAACAAGGTGAAGAACGACCTCACGCCCGAGCAGATCGAGCGGCTGGCGGTGATCTCGCCGTACTTCACCGGCGCCAAGATCAAGGACATCGTCAACGAGGCCCTCATCATCGCCATGCGCGAGGGTCGGGACGTCGTCACCTACCTGGACATGCTGAAGGCCAAGCAGAACAAGGGCCACGGCGAGGCCGACGACTGGCAGTACAACGAGCTCGAACGGCACCAGGTCGCCATCCACGAGGCCTGCCACGCCGTCACCATGTACCTGCTGCAGAAGCGCACCACCATCGACACCGCAACCATCGAAAGGCGCGGCGACGTGGGCGGCTTCGTGCAGCCCATCCCCCTGGAGGAGCGCTTCACCGAGTGGCGGTCCGAGCGGGAGATCGACGTCATGACGTTCCTGGCCTCGCTCGCCGGCGAGCGGCTGTTCTTCGGGGGCGACAACTCGGCCGGCGTCTTCGGCGACCTGCGGGGTGCCACCACCATCGTCACCGAGAGCCTGGCCTTCGCCGGCATGGGCGAGAGCATCACCTCGCGAACGGTGACGCTGGCGCCGGCCAACTCCCAGCCGGTGCTCGACGGCAGCGACCGGCTGCTGTTCGAGAGCGAGCTAGGCCGCCAGGTGGAAGCCCGCCTCCAAGAGCTGTTGCGACGCACCTCCGACCTGCTGGCCGAGCACCAGTCGTTCGTCTTCGCGTTGGCCCACGCCCTCGAGACGCACCTCACCATCAGCGGTGAGGACGTCGACGCCATCTACCGTGGCGTGCCCGGCCCCGGCGTGGACGGCTGGATGTACCACACCGACGAGTTCCGGCTGTCCTACGAGGCGTACCACCTCAGCGCGGCCGAGGCTCACCTCCGCCAGGGCAAGCCCGAGCAGAAGCTGCCCGACATCCGCGTCGGCGACAGCCGGTGGGCGGCGCCGGTCTCGGCCCGGCCGTCGGGTGCGCCGGGAGCCGACCCGGGCCGCAGCCCGTGGGCGCCGCCGCCCCCGCCGCCGAACGGCAACGGGCGCCACAACGCGCCTCCGGGAAGTTGACGGTCGAACCGGTCGGCCCCAGCATCGGCTG
>JBKOXV010000010.1:0-9702 GCA_046725105.1 bacterium
ACCCCCAGCAGGCCCCCCAGGTAGCGACACCACTCCTCGATGCCGACGGCGTCGTCGCCGCCCCAGTTGACGACGGTGGCCGGCACCGACGCCGCCGCCAACATTGGTTCCAGCATGGCGATGACGTCGTCCTCGTGGATCGGGTTGAACAGGTTGCTGCTGGCGTCGTGGATGGGGATGGCGGCCCCGCCGAGGAGCATCTCGACGTGCATGGCCGGCCATCCGCCGTTGTCGCCGTACGGGACGTTGAGGCGGGGGATGACGGTGGGGAGGTCCAGCCGCCGGGCGCACTCGCGGGCCATGGCCTCGGAGGCGATCTTGCAGATGCTGTAGGTGGGCAGGAACGACCAGACGCGGTGGTTGTCGCCGAGGGGATCGTCCTCGGCGAAGGGATGGTCGCCGTTGGGCTGGTAGACGGCTGTCGACGAGCAATGGAGGCACGCCGTCGCCTGGCGACACTGCTCCATCAAGCGGCTCGACCCGCCGGCGTTGCCGTCGAGGTCACGGCCCCAGTCCCCGGTGCGCATCACCGAGAAGTTGAGGAGATAGTCCGGGTCTGGCGGGAGGGCCGACACGTCGCCGTCGACCAGGTCGATGGCGAGACAAGTCGCGCCGTCGGCCTCGAGCGAGGCTCGGGCGGCCGGGTCGTTGAAGCGGGCGACCGCCCACACCTCGTTCGCCTTGGCCAGCGCCCGAGCGACGGGCAGGCCCACCTGGCCCGTCGCGCCAGCCACCACGATGCGTTTGCCGGTCAGCATGGAACCCCTCGTTTCGTGACGTTAGCGTGCAGTGTTCTGGACGGAAGGGGGCCGCAATGACGGGTGCGAACTGGGGACGCTGGGGCGACGACGACGAGCGCGGGGCGCTCAACCTGCTCACGCCGGACGTCGTGAAGACGGCGGCCGCCGCCGTGACGTCGGGGCGCGTGTACAGCCTCGGCATCCCGATCCAGGCCAACGGCGTCCCGCTGCTCGACTACCGCGGCACCCCGATGCGGCTCACTCTGGAGGACGGTACCGACGCCGGCATGTACGCCGACTTCGGATGCAAGGACGGCACCGGCGCCCACGAGGACGTCCTGGTGATGGCATCCCACACGACCTCGCACATGGACGCCCTCATCCACGTGTACGAGGACTTCAACCACTACAACGGCGTGCCCCACACCGAGATGCGGGCGATGAGCGGCGCCAGCAAGCTGGGTATCGAGAAGGTGCAGGGCTTCGCCGCCCGGGCCGTGCTGCTCGACATGCCCGCCTACTACGGCGACGACGGCTGGGTCGAGCACGGCCGCACCATCACCGCCGAGGATCTGCAGGGTGCCGCGGCCAAGGAGGGCGTCGACGTCCGGGCCGGGGACGTGGTGCTGATCCGCACGGGATATCTGCAGTGGTGGTGGGCCAACCAGCCCAACCCCGAAGGCTTCGCCCAGGCCGGGATCGGACGAGACGCCGCCACGTGGCTCGCCGAGCGCGACGTCGTGGCGGTCGGCTCGGACAACGCGGCCGTCGAGGTCATCCCGTTCGACGAGAACGACTTCCTGCTCGTCCACAAGATCCTGCTCGTGCAGCACGGCATCTACCTGCTCGAGTTCCTCAACCTGGCCGAGCCGGCCGCCGACGGCGCCTACGAGGGTCTGCTCACCGTGAGCCCGCTCAAGGTCACAGGCGCCACGGGCAGCCCGATCAACCCCATCTACGTCAGCTGAGTCTGCGTCGCCGTCCTCCGCTCCGCTTCGGCCGGCTCCTACTCGCTCCGCTCGACAATCGCTGCTTCGGCGGCCCGGCGGCGCACGGCGAAGCCGGACGCCGCCGACTTCATCACGTGACACGCGGCAGCACCTCCTCCTCGAAGAGGCGCAGACTCGACCAGCCGAGCTCGGGCGGGATGCCGCCCATCATGGGGTGGAACAGCGCGAAGGCGAACGGCCCGCCCGCCTGCAGCTCGGCCACCAGATCGTCGGGCGTCAGCACCCGGTACTGGCCGGTGGCCCGCAGGGCGTCGGCATCGGCGGCCGGGGTGTAGCCGCCCTCGCTCCCGACGCCCGCCTCGGCCATCCACCGCCCGTAGGAGTTGGCCTCGTGCAGGGCGTAGGGCGCCACCTCGGCCCACCCCTTCTCGACGTCGGGGGCGAGGTGGAAGAAGCTCGTGTCACCGCCAGGATACGGACCCGGATCGGGCCGGCCCTGCGCCACGACCTCGTCGCGGTAGAAGTCCCACGCCCCCAGCGACGGCGTGCTGAAGCCGCACTCGAGGCGGGCGGCGCGACGGGCGGCGGGTTCGCTGGTGCCGCCGAGCGAGATCGGCGGGCCGCCCGGTTGGTGCGGAGCCGGCGTCACGCGGACGGTGCGTCCCCGGTACGAGAACGGCTCGCCGCTCCACGCCGCCCGCAGCGTGGTGACGACCTCCTGGGACGCGGCGGGCCGATCGGACAGACGGCGGCCGAACATGGCGAACTCATCGGCCACGTACCCGTTGGCCAGCACCACGTCGAGGCGGCCTTCGCTGATGATGTCGACAACGGCGAGATCCTCGGCCAGACGCAGCGGGTCATGGAAGGGAGCGACCACGGCCGCCAATGAGATGCGGGCGTTCGTGGTGCGAGCGGCGATCGCCGCCGCCATCGTGAGCGGGCTCGGCAGGTAGCCGTCGTCGACGCCGTGGTGCTCGGACAGGACGATGGCAACGAAGCCGAGGCGGTCGGCCCACTCCGACATGTCGAGGGCGGCTTGGTAGCGCTCGGTCATCGTCGTGCCGGCGAAGGCCGGGTTGCGGAGGTCGAAGCGCAGGGCGAAGAACGGCACGGTCACTCCTCCCACCGCCTAGAGGCGGTCGAGAATCTCCTCACGCTGGCGTTCGCTGCCGAGCACGATCCTGACGACCTGATCGAGGGCGCCGCTGTGGCACGGCCCGTCGAGCACGACGCGGCCGCTGTCGACCACGTAGTAGCGCCGGGTGCTCTCCAAGACCCGCTCGATGTTCTGGTCGACGATCAGCAGCCCGATGCCCTCGGCTGCCAGCGCCAGGAACGACTCGTACAGCGTGTCGATCAGCGTCGGCGCCAGGCCCGCCGTCGGCTCGTCGAGGGCGAGGAACCGGGGGGAAGTCATCAGGGCCTGTCCGACGGCCACCATTTGTTGCTGGCCGCCGCTCAAGGACCCGACGGTCTTGGAGCGGGCGACGGCCAGCGCCGGGAACAAGTCGTAGATGCGGGCCACGTCGGCGTCGATGTTCCGTCGCCCTTCACGCCGCCGGAGGAACGCGCCGAGGCGCAGGTTCTCGTAGACGTTCATGTCGCGGAACAGGCGGCGTCCCTCGGGTACGAGTTTGAGACCGGCCCGCACGATCCGGTCCGACGCGGCGCCGGTGAGGTCCTCGCCGTCGAGCGTCACCTGGCCGCCGCCCGGGCCGAAACGGAGGCCGGCGACGGCCGCCAGGCTGGTCGACTTGCCGGCGCCGTTCCGGCCAACGAGCGCCACCATCTCGCCGGGCGCCACGGTGAAGCTGACGTCGAACACCACCGGCACGCGGCCGTAGCCGGCGCTCAGGTTGGTGACCTTGAGGCCCTGCTCAGTGCTCATCGACGACCTCCGCCATTAGTACCTCGGCGGCTCGCACGGCCGGCCGTCGCGTGCCGAGATAGACGCGCACGACTTCGGGGTCGGCGCTCACGTCGGCCGGCTGGCCGGCGGACAGGACGGCGCCCTCGTGCAACACCGTGACGGTGTCAGCCACGTCGAACACGACGGGCAGGTTGTGTTCGACCAGCAGGACGCTGAGCCCCGAGTCGGCCAACGAGCGCAGGGCCCGCGTAAGCATGTCGGCCTCGGCCACCGACAGGCCGGCAGCGGGTTCGTCCAGCAGCAGGAGCGTCGGCTCGAGCGCCAAAGCGCGGGCGATCTCCACGAGACGCTGCGTGCCGTGCGAAAGCTCGGTCGCCATCTTGTCGGCCTCGGCGTCGAGTCCGGCCCGCTCGAGGGCCCGGTGGGCTCGCCGCACGGCGTCGCGATCGGCAGCGCGGGCCCGGGGCAACCGGAGCACGGACGCCCCCCTCCAGCCCGCGGAGGTGCGATCGGCGCCCACCAACACGTTCGCCAACACTGTGTCGTAGGTCGACAGCTTGGGTGTCTGGAAGGTGCGGCCCACGCCCCTGGCTGTCACCTCCGACACCCGGTGGCCGTCGAGGCGTCGATCGCCCAACCACACCTCGCCACCGTGCGGTCGGTAGAAGCCGCAGATCACGTTCAGCAGCGTCGTCTTGCCCGATCCGTTCGGGCCGACGAGGGCGTGGACGGTACCGGGCTCGACGGTGAGGCTCACGCCGTCGAGGGCGCGCACACCGCCGAAGCTTCGGCTGACGTCGCTGACGACGAGACGCTCGCCCCTATTGGACGGGGGCGGGCCGTCGGCCGCCGGGGGCGGCAGCGGGGCGGTGAACCGAAGCGGCTTGTGGCGCACACCGGCCCACCATCCCCGCGCGTAATACGCCAACCCCATCAGGCCGGTGGGCAGGCCCGACGCCACGATGATCAGCAACACGCCGAAGGCGATGCCCTGGTACTTGGCGAAGCCCGAGAGGAACTGGTTCGACGACATCACCAGGGCGGTCCCGATGATCGGACCGATGATCGTGCCTCCCCCGCCGATGACCATGCCGGCGAGGATGTAGATCGAGAGCGTCGGCGACACGCTGCCGGGGCTCACGAACTGCTGGCTGTACACGTAGAACGCGCCGCCGAGCCCGCACGGGACTGCCGCCAGGAGGAACGCCGTCAGCTTTGTCGTGTACGTGGGTACAGCCACGGCCTGGGCCAGGTCGTCACCGGCGCGCAGCGCCGTGAACCGTCGGCCGAGGCGGGAGTTCACGATGAGGTAGCAGTACAGGGCCAGCGCGCCGGTGATGAGCACGCCGACTCGGTAGAGGTCGTCGCCGGACGGGCTCTGGACGAAGTCGGGGTCGAGCACCAGGGACAGGCCGTTGGTGCCGCCCAGGGCCTCCGACTGATTGGCGATCAGGGGGATGGCCTGGGCCATGAACAGGGTGACGAGGCCGAGGTAGAACCCGCTGACCCGGAGCGTGGGGAGGGCGGCGATGGCGGCGAGCACCAGCGCCGCCAAGGTTCCTACCGCGCACATCGCCCACAGGCCCTGGAACGACTCGTAGTTGACGGCCATGTAGGCGGCCGCATAGGCGCCCCCGGCGAACATGGCGCCGGGCCCGAGGAAGAGCTGTCCGGCGTAGCCCAGCACCAGGTTCAGGCCGATCGACACCATGACGATCGACACGATGTAGTTGAACTGGCCGATGCGGAAGGCGTCGGTCTCGATGACCAAGGGGATCGCCAGACCGATCAGGAGCCAGATCACGCCGGTCGTGATCCGCGACCGAGCCAGCCGGATGAACGTATCCATGGTGGGCGTCAGACCGTCCGCGTCGTCGGGGAGTTGAACAGACCCTGGGGCCGGACGAGGAGCACGCCCAGCACCAACACCACGCCCACCAGCGGTTCGTAGGTCGAGCCGCGGTAGAGGACCCAGACGCTCTCGCTTACGCCCAGGAGGAGGCCGCCCACGATGGCGCCGCGGATGCTGCCGAACCCGCCGATGGCAAGGGCCAGGAAGCCTTTGAGGGTGAAGGCCAGCCCGACACTCGGGTCGGAGAAGGTGATCGGCGCGATGGCGTAGCCGGCGAAGCCGGCCACCGCCCCGGCCAGCCCGAACGCCACCCGGCTGGCGACGACGGGGTTGATCCCCAGGAGACTGGCGGCGTCCCGGTCCTCGGCCGTCCCCCGCATGGCTTGGCCGATCCAGGTCCGTTCGTAGAAGAGCTCGAGGGCGGCGATGATCACGACGAAGCTGATGATCACGAACAGCTGGCGGTAGCCGATGAGCAGCTCGCCGATGTGAGCACCGGACAGTTCGAAGGGGCTCGGGATCGAGACGATCGGGTGGCGTCCAAAGGACACGTTCACGACAGTTTCGATCACGAGGCTGAAGCCGAGCGTGGCGATGAACCATCCGAAGCTGGCGACACCCTGCTTCCTCAGGAAGCGGCGGACGACGAAACGCTCCTCGAACAGGGCGATGGCGGTGACGAACAGCACCACGAGGACGGCGGCGACCCACTGGGGCCACTCCAGGACGACCAGCACGTAGTACGACGACATGACCCCGACCATGACGAGATCGCCCTGGGCCAGGTTGAAGACGCGCGTGGCGCTGAAGATGACGGTGTAGCCGATGCCGACGATGGCGTAGATGGAACCGACAGCGATACCAGCGATGACCGCGGTCAGGAAGAGCGTCACCCGTGAGCCCCCTCGGTGATCTACGTACCCCGGAACGGTCAGCATAACAAACGGTTGGTCGACGTGTTACGCTGCCAACCTCGGGTGCGCGGGCGCGCCATCCGACCAAAGGGGGAAGGGGTACGTTGATGCGAAGCCATGCGCGTCTCGTGATGGGCGCTGTCCTCGGGGCGACGGCCCTGTTGGCGGCGGCCTGCGGGAGTGACAACAGCGGCGGCAGCGCCGCAACCACGGCCGCCGCCACCACGGCGGGGGGCGGGGCCACCACCACTGCAGCCGGTGGCGGGGCCACGACGACAGTCGCCGGTGGCGGCGCCACCACGACGGCGGGGTCGAAGAAGTGGCCGGCGATCCCGGACGGCCCGATCACGTTCGGCGTGTCCGCGCCCTTGACGGGCGCCAACGCCGCCTTCGGCGGTGCGGTCCAGAAGGCATTCGAGAACGTCACCCTGGCCAAGTTCAACGAGTTCCACCCGGACGGCATCGACGGCCACAAAGTGCAGATCAGCGTGAAGGACGACGGCAGCGACGTCACCACCGCCGTCAACGTGGCGAACCAGTTCGTGTCGGACAAGGTCGCCGCCATGGTGACGCTGACGTACAACCCGGCCGCCACGCCGCAGCAGATCGCCATCTTCAACAAGAGCAAGGTGCCGATGGTGGCCGTGCGGGGCGACAAGGACCTGACCGACACGTCGAAGTGGCCCTACTGGTTCGGCCTGAGCCCGTCGAACCCGCAGGAGCAGGAGGCGGCGGCGAAGTGGATTGCGAGCCACCCGGAGATAAAGAACATCGCCGTCCTGACCGATAACACGCCCACCAACAAGGAGCTGCTCGATCTCCTCACGCAGTCGCTGAAGACCGCGGCGCCCTCGGTGAAGTTCTCCGACACGGCCTCGGTGACCCCGGGGGCGGTCGACGTCTCGACGCAGATCGCCCAGCTCAAGGGCGGGAATCCGGACCTGCTGTACGTCAACCTGGGCTACGGCTACGGCCCGGTCTGGCAGGCCATCAAAGCCGCCGGATGGAGCCCGAAGATCCTCACGAGCGCCGGCGCCTGGTACGACGGCTTCGACGCCATGGGCGATCTGGCCCCGAACGCCGTCGCGGCGTACTACACGTGCGCGAAGGAAGGCCACCCGCCGTTCTCGGACCAGCTCGTGGGGCTGATGCAGGCGTACACGACGGTGTTCGGCACGACGAGCACCAACTACCTGACGTACGTCTCGTCCGACAACAGCCCGCTCGAACTCCTGAAGACGGCCATCGAGAAGAACCACTCCATCGACCCGGACGCCATCAAGGACGCCCTCGAGACGATGGGCCCGCAGACGTACTTCGGCGTGCTGAAGTACAACTACACGAAGGACAACCACTTCGGGATCACCGGCGAGTACGGCGCCGCCGTCTGCAGGATGGGTGAGCCGTTCAGCGACGGCGGGGCCCGCATCCCCTTCGTGGCGAAGTAACGGCTCGCGCGGGAACTTGGACGCGTGGGTGCCCGAAAGGGCACTCACACGTCCAACTTCCGAGGATGAGAGGGCTCAGGCTTTCCGAGCCGCCTCGCGGTAGCGGTCGGTGCTGTGCACCGGGTCCTTGTCGATCTTGGGGATGACGTACTCGCCCATGAGGCGGATCATCTCCAGCGTTGCCTCCTGGGGGGCGGTGCCGACGCCGAACACCAGTTGGTCGGCGCCGGCCGCTTCCCATCGGCGGCACTGCTCGAGGGCGTGGTCCGGATCGCCGCAGATCATCCCGAACTCGTGGCCCATCCGCACGATCTCTGGCGTCGAGTCGGGGATGAGCTCGGGCCACTGGGGGATGTGCGGCGGGTGCGGGAACGTGTCGTGGTACCGGTACACGTTGCTGGCCAGGTACATCGAATGCGGGAGGCAGGCCTGCTCGATCGCCTTCTCGCTGTCCTCGTCGATATAGGCGCCCGTGGTGACCATGACGTTGTCGTTCACGAAGGCGCCGACGGGCTCGGCGTTGGGGATGGCGCTCTTGTAGGCGGTGATCACCGGTTCGAGCTCCTGGATCGAGCCGACCGAGAAGCCGAGGACGCCGAGCCCCCTGCGGGCCGACATCTCGTAGCTGCTGGTGTTGCCAGCGGCGTACCACATGGCCGGGTGCGGCTTCACCCACGGCTTGGGCAGGATCTTGCGGGGCGGGAGCGACCAGTACTTGCCCTCGTAGCCGGGGTACTCCTCGTTCAGCCACATCTTCGGGAACTCCCCGATGACGTCCTCCCAGATCTCCCGGGTGTGGGTGAGGTCGCGCATCTCCGGCAGGAACCCGAGGATCTCGTGCGTCCCGGCACCCCGTCCCGTTCCGAACTCGAACCGGCCGCCCGACAGGTGGTCGAGCATGGCGACGGTCTCGGCCACCTTGGCCGGGTGGTTCACCTGCGGCAGCGGGTTGAAGATGCCGGAGCCGAGGTGGATGCGATCGGTGGCCCGGGCCAGATACGAGAGCACGACGTCGTTCGCCGACAAGTGGGAGTACTCGTCGAGGAAGTGGTGCTCCGTGGCCCACACGTACTTGAAGCCGGCCTTGTCGGCGGCGATGACCGCCTCGAGGTCGTGCAGCAGCGCCGTGTGCTCGGCGTCAGGGTCTTCCGCCCTCCGGAACTTGGGCGTGTACATCTGAATGAAGATCCCGAACTCCATGAGCGCGTGCCCCCTTGTCTCCGCTCGGTAACGCCGCGTGGACGGTAGGAGGCTTCGTCTCCTCTGTCAAACGGTCGGTAGATAGACTGAGTCGGTGGGGGATGTCCAGCCGTCGCACGTGGGCTTGTGCGTCTCCGATCTGGCCCGCTCGATGCGCTTCTACTGCGATGGGCTCGGGTTCGACGCCTCCGACGGGTACAACCTCGACAGCACGACGGTGCCGGGCCTCGACGCCGCCCTCGAGGTCCCCGGTCCGGCCGTGCTCAGGTCGCAGATGATCGTGCTCGACGGCCTGAAGATCGAGCTACTGCACTACTCGTCGCCTCCCGTCGACGGCACGCCGTCGGCCCGGCGCAACCAGCGAGGCCTCACCCACCTCTCGTTCTGGGTGGACGACCTCGACGCCACGATCGAGCGGTTGGTGGCGTGCGGCGGCACGCTGCTGGCCGATACCCGGCAGTCACCTGGGGTGGAGCTGGTGTTCCTGGCCGATCCCGACGGCACGCGCGTCGAGCTGATGGAACGTCCCGCCTAAGCGCCGTCCGAACCGGCGGCGTCCGGATTCGCCGTGCGCCGCCGGGCCGCGACAGCACCGATTGCCGAGCGGAGCGAGTAGGAGCCGGCTGACGCGACGGGGAAGCCGGCGACGCAGAGTTACAGCGGCTTGAGCTGGGTGAGGCGGATGCTGTTGCCGGACGGGTCGCGGAATCCCGAGTCGATGCCGT
>JBKOXV010000193.1:0-7513 GCA_046725105.1 bacterium
CCTTCAGCGTGAGCGGGTACACGTCGGGGGTGGTCGCCTCTTTCTCGATGAGGCAACCGAGCACGCGGGCCTCGGTTGTCGTGAGCACGGGGGAAGGGTAGGGCTACGGTCGGCCCATGATCCGTCTCCGCCAGGTCGTGATCGTCGCTCGGGAGCTCGATCCCGTGGTCGACGCCGTGTGCCGCACGCTCGGCGTCGAGGTGTGCTTCCGCGATCCGGGAGTGGCCGAGTTCGGCCTGGTGAACGCCCTCATGCCGGTCGGCGACCAGTTCATCGAGGTCGTGTCGCCGCAGCCGGACGGCACCACCGCCGGCCGGCTGCTCGAGAAGCGGGGCGGCGACGGCGGCTACATGGTGATCGTGCAGTGCGACGATCTCGACCGCCGCCGGGTCCGGTTGCGCGACCTCGGCGTCCGGGTCGTGTGGCAGCACGACCTCCCCGACATCCGCGGCACGCACCTGCACCCGCGTGACGTCGGCGGCGCCATCCTGTCGATCGACGAAGCCACGCCGCCCGACACGTGGCGCTGGGCCGGCACCGACTGGCGCCGGCACGTTCGCACCGGCGTGGTCGATGCTGTCACCGGCCTCACGGTGGCCGCCACTGATCCGGGTGCGATGGCGGCGCGATGGGCCGAGGTGCTCGAGGCGCCCCTGACGGGCGACACCTCGCTGCGCCTCGACGACGCCACGATCGAGTTCGTCGGCGCCGGCGAGCGGGGCGAGGGCGTCGACGGCTTCCAGCTGCACGTCACCGACTCGAGGCGCGCCGGCGAGGCGGTCACGCTCGGGGGGGTCGAGCTGCGGTTGTGTTGACGCCGGCCTCAGGCCACGGCGCCGAGCGGGTCGAACGACCCGCCTAGCACCTCGTCGGCCGGCCCGCCGAGCCACTCGAGGGCGGCGGTGTACAGCGACCGCGTGTCGATCTGGGCCGCCACGTCGCCGTCGTCGAGGGCGCCGAGATCGGGCTCGCCGTAGACGCCGCCCCGCACCATCGGCCCGACCAGGAACTGGACGCCGGCCTTGCCATGGTCGGTGCCGCCGCTCCCGTTCTCGGCGACGCGCCGCCCGAACTCGCTCACCGTCATCAGCAGCACGCGGTCGTCGACGTGGGCGGCGGTGAGGGTCTGCTCGAACCTGGCGATCCCTGTGGCCAGGTCGCCCAAGAGGCGCTCGTGGGTCCGGGCCTGGTTGGCGTGGGTGTCGAAGCCGCTGGTGTTGACGTAGATCACCTGCGCTCCGTGGCCGCCAGCGATCAGGCGGGCGGCGACATCGAGGGACGCCGTGATGTCGCCGGCCACCTCGCCCTCGTCGCCCGGGTCGGCGGCCGAAGCGGGCGGGGCACTCAGGTGCTGGAAGACGTCGACGGCCTGCTCGGCGTCGGGTGCGCCGGTAGCCGTCGCCGCCCAGGCCCGGCGCAGGGCGGCGCCGTCGGCGCCGGCGGGCGGATGGAGGGCGAAGGAGTCGGGTGAGTACACGACGGTCGATCGAACGTGCTCGGCGGCGAGGGCCGGTGACCCGCCGCCCAGGCTGACCGCTCGCAGCGGCCCACCCGCAGCGCCGGTCGTGGCGTCGAAGTAGCGGCCGAGCCACCCGGTCGTGGAGGCCCGGCCGGGGGTGCCGCTCCACCAGGCGTCGAGGGTGGCGAAGTGCGACCGGTCCGGGTGCTGGTACCCGAGAGCCTGCACGGCGGCGACGTGGCCCGCCGCCAGCAAGGGTTGCAAAGGGGCGAGGGCGGGGTGCAGCCCGTAGGCCTGCGTCCCGGGGATAGCGAGCAGTCCCTCGCCGAGGGCGAGGGTGGGCCGGGCGTCGTGGTAGCGGCCGTCCACCGGCACCAGCGTGTTCAGCCCGTCGTTGCCGCCGCCGAGCTGCACGACGACGAGGATTCGGTCGGGCGCCGTCGCCGTCGCTGGAACGGTCGTCGTCGGCGTGACCGCCGTGGTGGGGACCGCCGTCGTCGGCGCGGGTGACGGGGCCGCCCCGGGCCGATCGTCGCCGCCCCACTCGAGCCAGGCGGCGGCGCCGACGGCACCCCCGGCGGCGACACCGCCGGTGAGCAACAGGAACTGGCGACGGGAGAGCATGGCGGCGTCCCTTCAGGCGACGACGAACTCGGGAGACGTCAGGGCGATCACGAGGCGCGACCGGGCGTCGCTCACGGCGGCCAAGGCTGCGGAGGTGGCCGGCCCGAACGGCGCCGGCAACCCGAGGGCGGTCGCCAACGCGCCGCCGTCGCCCGCCGTCGCCGCCACCACCGCCGGGTTGTCAGGTGGAGTGGCCGCCGCCACGGCGCCAGCCAGGTTGAAGCGGGCGACAACCGTGGCCGAGCCGTACCACGCATCGCCGCGAGGCCATCCGCCGACGTTGGGGGGACGGAGCGGCACCTGCCCGGCCGCCTTGAGACCGGCGGCCAGCGGACGGGCGGCCAGGGTCGCACCGGTGGCCCTGAGCGCCATCACCAGCCACGGCACCGGGGCCAGCGTGACCGGCCCGCCATCGACACCGGCGACGAGCTTGTCGATTGCGGCGCCGACCAGCGTCCGGATGTCGAGTCCCGACGCCGCGAACCGAGCGGCGAGGTCGGCGACGACATCGTCCCCGACGGCGGGGCCGAGAATGTCGCGGGCCAGCTTGCCGGCGACGAAGGTCGCGCAAGCCGGCTGGGCCGCGATGGCGGCCACGACGGAGTCGATGTCGTGGACAGCGGTGACGCCGAGGTACGGCTGCGGCGAGTCGTCATGGCGCCGGGGAGCGAACGCCGACCGGGACGGGTCGGTCCTATCGACGTGCCATCCCGTCAGCGCCACGGCGCCGGCGTGGACGTCGGCCTCGGTGTAGTTCCCCCGTCCCAGCGTGAACAGCTCGAGTAGCTCGCGACCGTAGTTCTCGTTCGGCGCCGCACCCGTCGACGTGGTGCCGTCGAGGTAGAGCAGCATGGCGGGGTCGACGGTGACCGCCCGGACCAGCGCGGCGAGCGACCCCAGGCCGGCCTGGTGGAACAGGCGGACCTGGGTGGCCATGGCCAGCGGCAGCCGCACCTTCGACAGCGCCGACACGAAATGGCCGTGCCAGAACCACGCCATCCGTTCCTCGAGCGGCCGCCCCGTCGTGGCCATCCGGTTGATCCATCCGTGCACCATGGCGACGGCCGTGGCACCGACGTTGCCCTTCTGGAACGACAGGTCGAGCCCGTCCCATGCATCGGCGGCGGCGGGAATGCCGGCCGAAGCCGGGTCCAATAGGCGAGCCACCTCGGCGTCGACGCCGCGCTCGGCGGCGGCGGCCATGTCGCCGGCGGCCAGGCCCAGTCCGGCCCGCCGGTGCAGCCGGGCCACGGAGGCGGCGGCGTCCATGCCCCCATCCTCACCACGGATGTGAGCGAAGTGTGAGCTACGCCTTCGTGGTGCTCGTGGAGCCCGACTTCGGCGGCACCTTGAGCTTGTCGCCCGGATGAATGACGGTGTTGACGGTGGCGTCGTTGAAGGCGACCAGATCGTCGACGTCGACGCCGAGCTTCTGGGCGATGCCGGCCCAGTAGTCGTTGGGCTGCACCGTGTAGGTGCCTCCCGTGCCCGGCAACGTCGTGGTGGTGGTGGGGGCGGCGCTGGTGGAGCTGCCGCTCGTGCCGCCCGCACTCGTGGTGCTGGTGGACGACCCCGACGCCTGGGGCACCTTCAGCTTCATGCCCGGCGTGATGAGGCTGTCAGTGGTCATGCCGTTGGCATCCAGGAGCGACTGGAGCGGCACGCCGAGCTTCTTGGCGATGCCGACGAGGTAGTCGTTGGCCTGCACGGTGTACGTGGCGCCGCCCGAGGTGCCGCCGGATGTCCCACTGGCGCCACTGGGGCCGCTGGCGCCGGTGGCGCCCTGGCCGGGCGCCGTTTCCGGGACGGTGGTGGTCTGGATCGGGATGGTGGAGAACGCCGTGGTGGCCGCGGTGGTGGTGGTGCCGCCGGAACCGCCGCCGCCGCCACTGGAGCACGCCGCTACGACGGCCAGCACGCCGCCGGCGAGGGCCAGCGTGCGGAACAGCGGGCGGGCGGGGGCGGTCTCGTCCATCAGGGCCCACACCTTACGGCCTGCGACCTGGCGCTATGGCGCGCGTCCCCCTTCCGTTCCCGTGCGCGAGGTGCGTCGTATTGGTGGACAACTCGGTTCGGTTCGCTTCAGGCGAGGGGGCGCGAGGTGGGAGCGATCGGTGCGGGGAGGGCGCTTTCGCCGACGAGGTAGCGGTCGACGGCGGCGGCGCACGCCCGGCCCTCGGCGATGGCCCACACGATGAGGCTCTGGCCGCGGCCCATGTCGCCGGCCACGAAGACCCCGGGCACGTCGGTCATGAACGACGGATCGCGGGCCACGTTGCCGCGAGGATCGAACGACACACCGAGGCGCTCGAGCCACGAGCCGCGCTCGGGCCCGGCGAACCCGAGGGCCAGGAGCACGAGCTCGCACGGCAGCTCGAAGTCGGTGCCCTCGACCTTCTGGAAGCGGCCGTCGACGAACTCGACCTCGTGGGCCCGCAGCCCCCGCACTCGGCCGGCGCCGTCGTCGAGGAAGCACTCCGTGTTGACCGAGAACACCCGCTCGCAGCCCTCCTCGTGGGCCGACGACGTGCGCAGGATCACCGGCCACGTCGGCCACGGGTTACCCGCCGCTCGCACGGCCGGCGGCTCGGGGAGGATCTCGAACTGGTGGACGCTGACGGCGCCCTGGCGGTGGACCGTACCGAGGCAGTCGGCCCCGGTGTCGCCGCCGCCGATGATGACGACGCGCTTGCCCGCTGCCGAGATGGCCGGCTCGCCCTCGCCGTTGGTGAACCGGTTGGCCATCGGCAGGTACTCCATGGCCTGGTGCACGCCGTCGAGCTGACGCCCCGGCACGGGCAGGTCGCGCCACTGCGTGGCCCCGCACGCCAGTACGACGGCGTCGTTGGTGGCGAGCAGCACGTCGATGTCGACGTTGCGGCCGATCTCGGCGCTCGTCCGGAACTCGGTGCCCTCCGCCCGCATCTGGGCCAGGCGCCGGTCGAGGTGGCGCTTCTCCATCTTGAACTCGGGGATGCCGTAGCGCAGCAGGCCACCGATGCGGTCGGACCGCTCGAGCACGACGACGTCGTGGCCCGCCCTCGTCAGCTGCTGCGCCGCCGCCAGCCCGGCCGGACCGGAGCCGATGACGGCGACCCGCTTGTGGGTGAGCACCGACGGCGGCTGGGGCTGGATCCAGCCCTCGGCCCACGCCCGGTCGACGATCTCCACCTCGACCTGCTTGATGGTTACGGGGTCGTCGCTGATGCCCAGCACGCAGGCGCCCTCGCACGGCGCCGGGCACAGCCGGCCCGTGAACTCCGGAAAGTTGTTGGTGGCGTGCAGGCGCTCGATGGCGTCGCGCCAGTGGTCGCGGTAGACCAGATCGTTCCAGTCCGGGATGAGGTTGCCGAGGGGGCACCCGTGGTTGCAGAACGGGATGCCACAGTCCATGCACCGCCCGGCCTGCTCGACGACGGTGTCCCGGAGAAACGGCTCGTACACCTCTCTCCAGTCGCGCAGCCGCACCGGCACCGGCCGACGGGTGGGCGTCTGGCGGCGCCACTGCAGGAAACCCGTGATCTCACCCATGGGCCGCCGCCATCACCCGTCCGAGCGTTTCTTCCTCGGCCAGCCCGTCCGCCTCGGCGGCTGACATCACGTCGAGCACCCGCCGGAAATCGCGCGGCATCACCTTGCGGAACGACGACGCCTCCGACGTCCATGCCTCCAGCACCCGCGCCGCCACGGGTGAGCCGGTGAGCTCCTCGTGACGGGCGACGAGCGATCGGACGAACTCACGGTCAGTATCCGTGAGCGGCTCGACGTCGACCATCTCGTGGTTCACGAGGCCGGTGAAGGTGCCGTTGGGATCGTGCACGTAGGCGATGCCACCTGACATGCCGGCCCCGAAGTTGCGCCCGGTGGGACCGAGCACCACGACCCGACCGCCCGTCATGTACTCGCACCCATGGTCGCCGAGGCCCTCGACGACGGCGGTGACGCCCGAGTTGCGCACGCAGAAGCGCTCGCCGACGAGCCCGCGTATGAACAGCTCGCCGCCGGTGGCGCCGTAGGCGATCACGTTGCCGGCGATCACGTTCTCCTCGGCGGCGAACGGGGCGTCACGGTCCGGGTGGACGACGACCCGGCCGCCGGAGAGGCCCTTGGCCAGGTAGTCGTTGGCGTCGCCCTCGAGCCGCAGGGAGATGCCGCGCGGCACGAAGGCACCGAACGACTGCCCGGCCGAGCCGCGCAGGTGGATGTCGATGGTGCCGTCGGGCAGGCCGTCGGCGCCGTAGATCCTGGTGAGCTCCGAGCCGAGCATGGTGCCGACCGTGCGATTGACGTTGCGGATCGTGCGCTCGATGCGGATCGGCTGGCCGTGATCGAGGGCGGGCCGGGCCGCCGCGATGAGCTCGACGTCGAGGGCCCGATCGAGGCCGTGGTCCTGCGGGACGGACTGGTGGAAGGTCTGCGCGTACGGATTCACCGGCGGGGCGAGGATCGGCGACACGTCGAGGCCCGACGCCTTCCAGTGGTCGATTGCGGCCCGCGTGTCGAGCATCTCGACGTGACCGACGGCCTCCTCGATCGACCGGAAACCGAGCGAGGCGAGAACCTCGCGAACCTCCTCCGCCACGAACTCGAAGAAGTTGACGACGAACTCGGGCCGCCCCGTGAACCGCTGGCGTAGGACGGGGTTCTGGGTGGCCACGCCGACCGGGCACGTGTCGAGGTGGCAGACACGCATCATCACGCAGCCCGAGACGACCAAGGGCGCGGTGGCGAAACCGAACTCCTCGGCGCCGAGCAGAGTGGCGATCACGACGTCGCGCCCGGTCTTCATCTGGCCGTCGGTCTGGACCACGATGCGGTCGCGCAGCCCGTTCAGCAACAGCGTCTGCTGCGTCTCGGCCAGGCCGAGCTCCCACGGCGCACCGGCGTGCTTGAGCGACGTCAGCGGTGAGGCGCCCGTGCCGCCGTCGTGGCCGGAGATGAGCACCACGTCGGCGTGGGCCTTGGACACGCCCGCCGCCACCGTGCCCACGCCCACCTCGGCCACCAGCTTCACGTGGACGCGGGCGCGCGGGTTGGCGTTCTTCAGGTCGTGGATGAGCTGCTTCAGGTCCTCGATGGAGTAGATGTCGTGGTGGGGCGGCGGCGAGATCAGCCCCACGCCCGGCGTCGAGTACCGGGTCTTGGCGATCCACGGGTACACCTTGTGGCCGGGCAGCTGGCCGCCCTCGCCCGGCTTGGCGCCCTGCGCCATCTTGATCTGCAGGTCGTCGGCGTTGGTGAGGTACTCCGACGTGACCCCGAAGCGACCGGAGGCGACCTGCTTGATCGCCGAGTTCTTGCTGTCGCCGTTCGGCATTGGCAGATAGCGCGCCGGGTCCTCGCCGCCCTCTCCAGTGTTGCTCTTGCCGCCAAGCCGGTTCATGGCGATGGCAAGCGCCTCGTGCGCTTCCTTGCTGATCGAGCCGTAGC
>JBKOXV010000004.1:0-5610 GCA_046725105.1 bacterium
CGTCTACACGGACGGTGAACCCGTGCATGAGGTGGGGGAGCCAATCGCCGTGGAGTCGACCGTGGAGGTCCCCGAGTGGGGGCCGGACGAGGACTTCCTGTGGGCGGTGATCATCGAGGTAACCGGCCTGACCTACGATACCGACCAGCAGTTCCAGGTGTACGCCCTCGCGCCGTGAGCGACCGCGGCTTCAGTTCTGCTGAGGGCGCAGGCGCAGGCCCTGCATCCCGCCGTCCACGGCGAGTGCGGCACCCGTGGTCGACGCGGACAGCGGCGAGGCCAGGTACGCGATCGCGTTCGCCACCTCGTCGGCGCTGACCAGCCGGCCCATCGGCTGGCGCGCGTTGAGCGCGCGCCGTTCCGCCTCGGGATCGGGAGCGGCGTCGAGCAGCCGGCCGACCCACGGCGTGTCGGCGGTGCCGGGGTTGACGCAGTTGACCCGGATCCCCTCGCGGACGTGGTCGCAGGCCATCGCCAGGGTCAGCGACAGCACGGCGCCCTTCGACGCGCTGTACACGGCCCGCTGCGGCAGGCCGGCCGTCGCCGCGATCGAGCAGGTGTTGACGATCGCGGCGGCCGGCGAGTTGCGCAGGTGGGGGAGGGCGGCGCGGGCGACGCGTACCATCCCCACGACGTTCACGTCGAGCACCCGCAGCCACTCGTCGTCGGGGTTGTCCGCGACGGTGCCGATGGCACCGATACCGGCGTTGTTGATGACGATGTCCAGGCGCCCGAACTGGCCCACCACCTCGTCGACCGCGGCCCGGACGGCGGCGTCGTCGGTGACGTCGCACTCGATGCCGTACAGCGGCTCGGGCAGGCCGTCGGGCTTCACGTCGAAGCACGCGACGCGGGCGCCGCGCCCGGCCAGCAGGCGAGCGGTCGCCAGCCCGATGCCGGACGCCCCGCCGGTGACGATCGCGACAAGATTCTCAAAATCGCTCACAGATCCACCTACCTCTTCGATTCGACGACGGACTGCCGCTGCCGGCCGAGCCCGTCGATCTCGATCTCGACGACGTCGCCCGCGGCCAGGTACGGGAACCGGCCGGACAGGGCCACGCCCTGCGGGGTGCCGGTGTTGACGATGTCGCCGGGATCCAGCACCAGGTACTGCGACAGGTGCCAGACGAGGAAGGCGACCGGGAAGATCATGTCAGAGGTGTTGGAGTCCTGGCGTGGTTCGCCGTTGACGAACGAGCGCAGCCCGAGCCGCTGCGGGTCGGGCACCTCGTCGGGGGTGGCGAGCACCGGCCCCAGCGGGTTGAACGTCTCGCAGCATTTGCCCTTCGACCACTGGCCGCCGGAGACCTCCAGCTGGAACGCCCGCTCGGACAGGTCGTTGGACACCGCGTACCCGGCGACGTGGCCCAGCGCCTCGTCGGGCGAGTCGAGGTAGCGGGCCCGCTTGCCGATCACGATGGCCAGCTCCACCTCCCAGTCGGTCTTCTCGCCGCCCACCGGAAGCTGCACGTCGTCGTGCGGGCCGACCAGGGTGTTCGGGTGCTTGAAGAAGATGATCGGGCTCTCCGGCGGCGGGGCGCCGGACTCGGCGGCGTGTGCCGCGTAGTTCTGCCCGATGCAGATGATCGCACCGGGCCGGGCGACCGGAGGGCCGACGCGCTGCCCCGCGATGTCCACAGTGGGCAGGCCGCCGGCGGCCAGGGCGTCGCGGACGCGGTCGAGGCCGGCGCCTTCGAGGAACGCGCCGTCGATGTCGTCGGTGAGTGGGGACAGGTCGTAGACGGTGCCGTCCCCGGTGCGGACCGCTGGGCGTTCCGCGCCGGGCTGGCCGAGGCGCATGAGGTACACGTCACTCCTCCTCGCTGCCGGTCCACACGGGACCGTCGGGGTAGCGGAAGCGGCGCAGGGTCTCCGGTGCGAGCTGCGCGCTGAACCCGGGCGCGGTCGGCGCGCGGTAGCAGCCGCCCTGCACGACCACCGGATCCACGAAGTGCTCGTGCAGGTGGTCGACGTACTCGATGACGCGGTCGTCGACGGTCCCGGAGACCGCCACGTAGTCGAACATTGCCAGATGCTGCACCAGCTCGCACAGCCCGACGCCGCCCGCGTGCGGGCAGACCGGCACGCCGAACTTCGCCGCGAGCAGCAGGATGGCGATGTTCTCGTTCACGCCGCCGACGCGGGCGGCGTCGATCTGGAGGACGTCGATGGCGCCCGCCTGGAGCAGTTGTTTGAAGACCACCCTGTTCTGCACGTGCTCGCCGGTCGCGACCCGGATCGGCGCGAGGGCCCGCCGGATCGCGGCGTGGCCGAGCACGTCGTCGGGCGACGTCGGCTCCTCGATCCAGTACGGGTGGAACTCGCGCAACCGGTTGACCCAGGCGACCGCCTCGTCGACGTCCCACCGCTGGTTGGCGTCGATGGCGACCCGGACGTCGGCGCCGACCGCCTCCCGGGCGATCCGCATCCGGCGCACGTCGTCGTCGAGGTCGGCGCCGACCTTCAGCTTGATCTGGCGGAACCCGTCGGCCACCGCCTCCTTGGCCAGCCGGGCGACCTTCTCGTCCTCGTAGCCGAGCCAGCCGGGCGACGTCGTGTACGCCGGGTAGCCGACCGCCCGCAGCGTCGCCTCCCGCCCGGCCCGCCCGGGTTCGGCCCGGCGCAGGATCTCCAGCGCCTCGTCGGGCGTCAGGGCGTCGCTGAGGTAACGCCAGTCGACGAGCGCGACGATGTCCTCCGGCGTCATGTCGGCGAGCAGCTTCCACACCGGCTTGCCGGCGCGCTTGGCGGCCAGGTCCCAGGCGGCGTTGACCACGGCCCCGATGGCCATGTGCATGACGCCCTTCTCGGGGCCGAGCCACCGTAGCTGCGAGTCGAACACCAGCTCGCGGTAGAGCCCGCCCAGGTCGGCGCAGGTGCTCTCGACGTCACGGCCCACCAGGTACTGGCTGAGCGCGGTGATCGCCGCCGCCTGCACGTCGTTGCCGCGACCGATGGTGAACGCGAACCCGTGCCCGTCGGGGCCCTCGTCGGTGCGCAGCACCACGTACGCCGCCGAATAGTCCGGGTCGGGGTTCATCGCGTCCGACCCGTCGTGGTTGAGCGAGGTCGGGAACCGCACGTCCACGACGTCGATCGCCTCGATTACCGCCATGCGGGTGCTCCCTACACGTCGACCGTGCTCTGCCGCGCGGCGACCTCCGTGGCCGGCCGGACGGTGGCGGATAGCTGCATGAGCCCTCCTCTGCGCTATGGCCGAGGCAGATCCTATAGGAATGGACATCCTATAGGAATGCGCCGGACCTCGGCCGTTCGGTGGAGGTAACAGCGATCGATGTCAATCAAACGATCGGCGGAGCCGGTCGCGGGCGCTCTCCAGGTGGTCGCGCATCGCCTCCACGGCGGCCGACGGGCTGCCCCGCGTGATGGCCGCCGCGATCCGCCGGTGCTCGGCGAGGGTCTGGGTGCCCCCGCCGCCGGCCGAGTACAGCCGGAAGATGTGCAGGTGGCAGTGGGTCCGTTCGAGGGCCTGCTTGAGCTGCTGGTTGCCGGCGAGCCCGGCCAGCAGGGTGTGGAACCGGCTGTCGTGGGAGGCGAGCGCCTTGAACGCCTCGTACGCCTCGCCGGGCGGCGCCTCCGGGCAGGAGTCGATCTCGGCCCGGATCCGGTTGTGGTCCTCGCGGGTGGCCAGTTCCGCCGCCCGCCCGGCCACCCATGGCTCGATGAGCAGCCGGAACTGGAACAGGTCGTCGACCTCGGCCCGGGTCAGCAACGGTGTTGCCGAGTAGCCGCGCAGCGGCTCCTTGGTGACCAGGCCGTCGGCCTCCAGCCGGGCCAGCGCCTCCCGGATCGGCGTCTGCGAGACCCCGAGCTGGCGGGCCAGCCCGTCGATGCTCACCCGGGCGCCCGGCGCGATCACGTGGTCCATGACGAGTGCCTTGACCGCCTCGTACACGTCGTCGGCCAGCACCTGCCGCTGCGGCAACCGGGCCGGGATGTTGACCCGTGACGGCGGTCCGGCACTCGTCATCGTCTCCTCCGTCCGCGCCTCGCACATGGTTATGCACAGGTGATGGTGCCACGGTCTTGACGCCGCTACGAGGGGCATCCAGAATCTCAGTCCAGATAGCCTATAGGATTTTTCGAACAGTACGTCCTTCGTGACGGCGTGGACCGGCGACGTGTGGCCGACGCTGGCTCGACCGTCGTGGCCGTAGGCGGTCCGGCGGAACACCCCACATTCGACTGACACCCCATACAGGGAAGGACCGGCTCAGCCATGCGTCATATATCCCGCATAGGCGTGGTTCTCGTCTGCGCCGCACTCGCGGCGACGGCATGCGGCGGCAAGAGCGACACCGGAAGCGGCGGCGCCAGCGGTGGCGGCGGCGCCCAGCCCAAGGTGGGCGTCGACTTCCCCCGCGCCGACAGCGACTTCTGGAACGCCTACAACAAGTACGTGCCGGACAAGGCCAAGACGGTCGGCGTCGAGCTGCTGCCGCCGACCCAGTCCTCCAACGACATCCAGAAACTGGTGTCCAACACCCAGACGCTGGTCAGCCGGGGTGCCAAGTCGATCGTGATGGCGCCGCAGGACACGGCGGCCATCGCGCCGACCCTCGACCAGTTGGCCGCCAAGAAGGTGTCGGTCGTCAGCGTCGACACCCGGCCCGACACCGGCAAGGTCTACATGGTCGTGCGCGCCGACAACCGGGCCTACGGGCAGAAGGCCTGCCAGTTCCTCGGCACGACGCTCAAGGGCAAGGGCAACGTCGTGGAGTTCCAGGGTGCGCTGAGCTCCATCAACGGCCGCGACCGGTCCGAGGCGTTCAAGGAGTGCATGACCAAGAGCTTCCCGGACATCAAGGTCTACGAGATCCCGACCGACTGGAAGGGTGAGGCCGCCTCCGCCGGCCTGGCCACCGTCCTCGCCCAGACGAACAACAACGTGCAGGGCATCTACATGCAGGCCGGCGGCGTGTTCCTCGCGCCGACGCTCCAGCTTCTCCAGCAGAAGAACCTGCTCGTGCCGGCGGGCGACCCGAAGCACATCGCGATCGTCTCCAACGACGGCATCAAGCAGGAACTCGACGGCATCAAGAAGGGCGACATCGACGCGACGGTGTCGCAGCCGGCGGACGCGTACGCCGAGTGGGGCCTCTACTACGCCAAGGCTGCGGCGGCGGGCAAGGAGTTCAAGCCCGGCAAGACCGACCACGACAGCACCATCATCCAGCTCCCCAACGGCCTGGAGGACCAGCTCGCGGCGCCGCTGGTGACCAAGGCGCCGGGCACGTTCGGCGAGTACAAGAGCGTGGCGGCGGACGACCCGTCGCTCTGGGGTAACTCATGACCGATCCGGCCGTCGGCCGGGGCCTCGACCACGCCACCAGCGTGGTCGAGGCCACCTCGGTGGGAAAGCGGTACGGCAACACCGCCGCGCTTGTCGACGTCACCATGGCCATCCGGCCCGGTGAGTCGCACGCGCTGGTCGGGCGCAACGGCGCCGGCAAGTCGACGCTCGTGTCCATCCGGACCGGCCTGCAGCGGGCCGACGCCGGGCGGGTCACGTTCGACGGCGAGCCGGCGCCGCCGCTCGCCGACCGGGACGCGTGGCGGCAGCGGGTCGCCTGCGTCTACCAGAAG
>JBKOXV010000263.1:0-6206 GCA_046725105.1 bacterium
ACCGTCCAGGCCCTCCCCGACCCCCCGCGGCGTACCGCCATCGTCAACGTCGGGCGGTTGGTGGCACCCGGTGGAACCCTCATCGTCGTCGCGGCCCGCCAGCACCAGCCCGACGCGCCCGCCGCGGGACCGCCGTGGCCGTTGACTCGGGAAGAGATCGACGCCTTCACCACGGACGGTCTCAACACCGTGCGGGTAGAGAAACTGGCCGACCCACGAGAATCGGGCTCCCGCCGCTGGCGGGCCCAGTTCCAGCGGCCCACCTGACGGTGGCCTCGTCTTTGCCGCGGGTAGCGGCCACGTGACGCGGGACGGCCCGGGCCAGGCGCGCGAGCGGCGGAAAGGGCTGACAGAGCCGGCTCATTGACCGGTGAGGCCGTGTTGTTCATTCAGAGAGTCGGTGTACACGCCGGAAACCTCTCCCCCGTTCTTGACGCGCGTCAGTTGGGTGCCGCGGGCGCCCGCGACGTCCACTGTGCTGAAAACCCCGCCGGCATAGATGAAGCCGTGGGTGCTGCCGGCGGCGTCGCTGTAGAAGCCGGCGATGTCCCCGGTGCCGTTGAAGCCGACGGCGGTCGTGCTGGTGGCGAGCGGAAAGTTGATGGGGTGAACACGCCGGCCTGGACCAGGAAGCGGTGTGATCCCGTGGCATCCGACCATCATTGGCGCCGGGAAAGTCCACGTTGGCGAATGCGCCGTCACCGTCGAAAACGACAGACTGCGCCGCGCCCGGGTCAGTCCGGTGATGGCGGCGCTGCCTGTTCCATGTCGTCCCCTTCGTGAGCCTCACGGGGTACGGCTCGATCATAGGCTCTGGCCGGCTGTGACTTCCGTTCAGCAGGCGTTCAGTCGTCGCCTGCGACCCTGCACGCGTCGGGTGGGAAGGGAGCGCGCGATGGCGAAGCGGGTCGCAGGTGGGCGGGGGTGGCGCGCCCGGCTCGTCGGGACCTGCCCCGAGCATCCCCGGCCTCGCATGAAGCCGGACCGGGTCGTGTGGTCGTACTATCCTGCTCCCATCGAGTGTCGGCCCGACGAGGTCCGCCACGCCGTGCGGGCCGACGCTGGCGACGACGGGAACGGCGGGTCCTCATGCGCCCGGTGACGCTGGAAGCCAAGCAGCTGACGAAGCGGTACGGAGCCCGCACCGCTGTGGACGGGCTGAGCTTCACCGCTCGCCAGGGCGACGTGGTGGGGCTGCTGGGCCCGAACGGCGCCGGCAAGACCACCACCATCCGGCTGCTCACGACGGTGCTTACGCCGTCCGCCGGCGAGTTCTCGGTAGCGGGGGTTCCCGGCAGCCGGCCGGCCGAGATCCGCCGCCGTGTCGGCGTGCTCCCAGAGAGCGCCGGATATCCGGGCAACCAGACCGGCCGCGAATACCTGCGCTACCACGCGCGGCTCTTCGGGCTCCCGCGCTCGGACGCCGAGCGGGTCGCCACGCGTCTGCTCGCCGAGATGGGCCTGGACGGACGTGCGGGATCGCGGATCGCAAGTTACAGCCGGGGTATGCGGCAGCGCCTTGGCATTGCCCGCGCGCTCGTCAACGACCCCGCCGTGGTCTTCCTCGACGAGCCGACGCTCGGTCTCGACCCGGCCGGCCAGCGCCAGGTCCTCGGCATCGTCCGTGACATCGCCCAACGCGGCGGCGCGACCGTCGTGCTCAGCACGCACACGCTGCCGGAGGTCGAGGAGGTCTGCAGCAGCGTACTTATCCTGGACCGGGGCAAGGTCGTCGTAGCCGGCTCCGTCGGCGACGTGACTGCCGCGGCGGCCGCCCGGCGCAGCGCGCGGCTGCGGGTGCCGGTCGGACGCGTCGGCGGAGCCGGGGAGGCCCTCGCCGGGGTTCCCGGCCTGCGGGTCGACGCGGTCGACGACGATGCCGGCGTCCTGCGGGTCTCCTTCGACGCGGACCCCGACGGCCGGCGCAGCGGCGCGGCCGACCTGAACGATGCGTTGCGCGCGGTGCTCCGCGCGGACGTGCCCGTGCTGTCCTTCGAGGTTGAGGGCGCTCGGCTCAGCGACGCCTTCCTCACGATGACTCGGGAGGGCGTCCGATGACGACGAGCGTCGATCGGCAGGTCCGCGACACGGAAACCCGGCCGGCCGTACGCCGCGACCCGGGCTGGACCGTCGTCGCCGCTCAGGAGAGCCGCGACCTGTGGTTGGGCGGGCGCGGCCTGGTGCTGGTCTTCGCCGTCAGCGTCCTGCTCAGCGTCGTCACGTACATGGCCGCCACCAACCAGGTGCTCAACTTCCTCGAGCAACGGGAGGCGGTCAACCTCACGCTGCAGATCGCGGTGGCGGTCGGCGTGCTGGTGACCCTCGTCGTATGCGCGGACGGGATCAGCGGTGAGCGGGAGCGGGGCACGCTGGAGAGCCTGCTCCTCACGCCGGTCCCGCGCCGCGCCATCGTGGTCGGCAAGGCGGCGGCCGCGCTGTCGCTGTGGTTCGCGGTGTTCGTGGTGAGCATCCCGTACGTGTGGGTGCTCGGGCGGGGCGTCTCGCTGGTCGCGTCGGCGCTGCTGCTCGGCCTCCTCGTCGGCACGTTGCTGGCCGCGGCGCTCGCCGCGATCGGACTGCTGATCAGCGCTGTATCCGGCTCGAACAAGGCGAGCCTGTCGGTGAGCCTCTTCCTGCTGCTGGCGCTGTTCGCGCCCACGCAACTGCCAGGCGGCCCGAAGGGCTGGTTCGGCGAGGTGCTCCTCCGGGTCAACCCGGTCGCGTCGGCGCTGCACTACATCGGCGCGGTCCTGGTCAACGGCCACGGTTTGACCCGCGACCTGTCGTACCTGGCCTCGCCGTTGGCCGCCGTCGTGATCGCCGGCGGCGCACTCGTGCTCGCCGGACCCCGGATCGTCCGGCTGACCGGAGGGGTGAGCGGCGAATGAGGCCACACGTGTTGCTCGCCGGGATCGTGCTGGCGCTGGCCATCCCGGCGATCCCGATCGCTGCGACGGCGGCCGCGCCGGTCGAGGTGACGTTCGACCGGGCCAGCCAAGCCACCACGCTGGGTGACCGGTTCACGGTACGGGCCCGGATCGCGAACGTCGGCACCGCGACGACCGATCCGCTCATCGCCGACCTCAACGTGACCAGCGTGACCACCGCCGTCTACGTCGATCTCGAGGACTGGTCGGCCAGCCGCACCCACGAGCTGCCGCCGCTCAAGCCGGGTGCGAGCACGGCACTGACCTTCGAACTGCAGGCTGTCAACGCCGGGCGGTTCAACGTGTACGTCGTCGTCCTGCCCAACGGCGCGTCGTCGCAGGGCACCGGTCCGCTCGCGGTGAGCCCGCCGGTCCACCTCACCGTGGCCGGTCGCAAGACGCTCTCCGCGGGTGGCGCGTTGCCGGTCGCGGTCGCCGTGCCGGTGTTGCTCGGGTTGGCCCTAGCCGTCGCCCGGATCCGGGTCCGGCGAACCGGCTGAGGTGCCGTCAAAGGTACGGATGGTCCGGAGTCTTCCGCGCCACCGCCGCGGATGCCGCCGCACCGGTGCGGGCGCCATCCGGTCCTGCCGGCCGTGCGAGACGTCGAGGGCAGGGTCGGCACGCAGCATCGCCCCGATCAGCCGCTGGAGCTGAGGTTGGGGGTCGTCGCCGAACTCGTCGAGCAGCTGGCGCCGCGCCCACCGGTAGGCCGCGAGCGCGTCGGACGTGCGGCCGGCCCGGTAGAGCGCCAGCATGAGCTGCGCCAGCAGCCGTTGCCGGTACGGGTGTTGCGCGGCGTACTCGATGAGCTCTTGGATGATCACGTCGTGCCGGCCGAGGCGCAGCTCGGCGTCCACCCAGTCCTCCAGCGCCACCATCCGCGCCTCGTCCAGGCCGTGGCACAGCGGCTCGGCTGCCGACGTGGCGACGTCGGCCAGAGGCGGCCCGCGCCACAGGCCCAGGGCGCGACGCAGCAACCGTGCCTTCACGGCGTCCTCGCGTTCGGCGTTGGCCTGGTTGACCAGGGTGCGGAACCGGTGGGCGTCGACCCGTTGCGGGTCGGTTTGCAGGATGTAGGTGGAACCGCGCGTCGCGATCCTCACCTCATCGCGATCTGCCCCGGCGTCGGCCAGCAGGGCGCGCAGCAGGGAGACGCGGACCTGAACGGAGTGGCGCGCGCTGTCCGGCGGCATCTGTCCCCACGTGAGTGCGATCAGCTGGTCGACCGGGACCACCTGGTTTGCCCGCAGCGCGAGGATGGCCAGGACCAGTCTCTGCTGGCGCGGCCCGGCGTCGAGCCGCCGCTGTCCTGCCCAGACCTCCACCGGACCCAAGAGAAGGAAGTCCACGCCGCCCCCTGCGGTGCATTCGTCGCATTCTCCCACCGCACGTTCAGCGAACTGGGTCAGCGTGTCAAGGGTCCGACAGCTGATTGTGACCGCTAGGTGAGCGGACTGTGACCGGGCTGGGTCATTGTTTGCCCCTAGGCAAGTATAAACCGCTGGTTGGTCCATTGCCGTGGAGGGTTCCGACGATGACGCGGTGGATCGTTGGGTCGAGCCTGAAGTACGAGCGTCTGGTGCTCGCGCTCGCCGTGGCCCTGCTGGCCGTCGGCCTGGTCCAGCTGCGCTCGTCCACGATGGAGGCCCTGCCGGAGTTCATGCCCACGCGGGTGGAGGTGCAGACCGAGTCGCTGGGCATGTCGGCGGAGGAGGTCGAGCAGCTGATCACCAACCCGATGGAGAACGAGTTCTTCAACGGGATCCCGTGGCTCGCGCGGCTGCAGTCCCGCTCGATTCCGGGGTTGTCGTCGATCGACATGACGTTCGAGCCCGGCACCGACGTGATCCGCGCGAGGCAAGTGGTTCAGGAACGCCTCACGATGGTGCCCGCGCTGCCCGCCGCCGCATCGAGGCCGCCGATGGTCATCCAGCCGCTGTCGTCGACGAGCCGGGTGATGATGATCGGGTTGTCCGCGAAGGACGTCTCGCTCATCGACATGTCGGTGCTCGCCCGCTGGACGATCGGGCCGCGCCTCATGGGCATCCCCGGCGTCGCCAACGTGGCGGTCTGGGGCTTCCGGGACCGGCAGCTGCAGGTCCAGGTCGATCCAGCGACGCTCGCCTCCCGCGGCGTCGTCCTCGACCAGGTGCTGCGCACGGCGGCGAACGCGCTGTGGGTATCCCCACTGACCTTTGTGGAAGCCTCCACGCCCGGGACCGGCGGGTTCGTCGACACCGCCAACCAGCGGATCGAGATCCAGCACAGCCAGCCCATCAGGACCGCGCAAGACCTGGCCAAGGTCGCCGTCGAGGGTGCCGAAAACAAGTCGCTGCTCCTCGGCGACGTGGCCAAGATCGTCGAGGACCACCAGCTGCTCATCGGAGACGGGGCCGTCAGGGACACGCCCAGCCTGATGCTCGTCGTGGAGCGGTTTCCCGGCGCCAGCGTGTCGGAGGTGACCGCGGCCGTGGAGGACGCCCTCGACGCGATGCGGCCCGGGCTGGCGGGCATCGAGATCGACAGTACGATCTACCGGCCGGCCACGTTTGTCGACACGATGGCCGCCAACCTCGGCACGACGCTGATCCTCGGGGGCATCCTCCTCGTGCTGCTCTTCGGCGCGGTCCTGTTCGACTGGCGGGCCGCGCTGGTCAGTGTCCTGACCGTCGCGGTGTCGGTGGGCTCGACGTTCGCCGTGCTGTCGGCCTTGGGCATCTCTCTGAACATGATGACCGTGGCCGGGCTGGTGCTGGCCGTCGTCATCGTGGTAGACGACGCCGTCGTCGCGGTGGACAACGTCTGGCGGCGGCTTCGCGACGGTGGCCAGTCAGGCGGGTCCAGGACCGGCACGCTGCTCGCCGCCACCGCCGAGATGCGCGGCCCGCTGTTCGTGGTCACCGTGATCACGGTGGTCGCCGTGGCTCCGATCTTGATCCTGGACGGGGTGACCGGCGCGTTCCTCCGCCCGCTCGCGGTGGCATTCCTGCTGGCGGTCGGGGTCTCCATGGCGATCGCGCTCACCGTCGCGCCGGTGCTCGCGTCACTGCTGCTTCGGGGACGGCCCGACCGCGAGCCCCCCTTCGCGGGCCGACTGGCCGCCGCCTACGCCGCAGTGCTGGGCCGGCTGATCCGCCGCCCCGCCTGGCCCGCGGCGACGATGGCGGTCCTCGCGGTCGCCGGACTGATCGCGCTGCCGATCGTCGGTGTACGGCCCACCGCTCCCACGCTTCAGGACCGGGACCTGCTGATCCACTGGGAAGGCGCGCCGGGCACGTC
>JBKOXV010000185.1:0-4516 GCA_046725105.1 bacterium
GTACTGGTCGATCACCACTTGGGCGCCGTTCACGAAGTCGCCGAACTGTGCCTCCCAGAGGACGAGGGCATCCTTGTTGGCGACCGAGTAGCCGTACTCGAAGCCCAGGGCGGCGTATTCCGACAGCAGCGAGTCGTACACCCAGAGATGGCCCTGGGAGCCGTCGAGGTGGGCCAGCGGCAGCCACGGCTGGCCGGTCTCGTAGTCGACGAGGCCCATGTGGCGCTGGCTGAACGTGCCCCGCCGGGTGTCCTCGCCGGCCAGGCGCACGTCAGTGCCCTCGAGCAGCAGCGAGCCGAAGGCCAGCGCCTCGGCCGTGGCCCAGTCGACCTCGCCCTGCCCGTGGTAGAGCTTCGAGCGCGCCCCGAACTGACGCTCCAGCTTCGGGTGCGGCGTGAAGCCCTCCGGGTACCCCGTCAACTGCTCGAACACCCGGTCGAGGGTGGGTCGCGCCACGCCCGTCTCCACGTGGGGCAGGACGCCGACGGGCCGGCTCGGGCGGGCCGCCTTCACCGGCGCCGTAGCCGCCGCCCGGGTCTCGTCGAGCGCCACCTGGAGGCGGTGCTGGAAGTCGTCGAGGGCGGCCTCGGCCTCGTCGAGCGTGATGTCGCCCCGGCGTACCAGCGCCTCGGTGAACAGCTTGCGCACGCTGCGCCGGGCGTCGATGGCCTTGTACATGAGGGGCTGGGTGTAGCTCGGGTCGTCGCCTTCGTTGTGGCCGTGACGCCGGTAGCACACCATGTCGATGACGACGTCCTTGTGGAACGTCTGGCGGAACTCGTAGGCGAGCCCGGCCACCCGCACGCACGCCTCGGGGTCGTCGCCGTTGACGTGGAAGATGGGCGCCTGGATCATCTTGGCCACGTCGGTGGCGTAGTGCGACGACCGGGCGTACTCCGGCGCCGTCGTGAAGCCGATCTGGTTGTTGATGACGAGGTGCACGGTGCCGCCGACCCGGTAGCCGCTGATCTCGCTCATGGCCAGGCACTCGGCCACTACGCCCTGGCCGGCGAAAGCGGCGTCGCCGTGGATCAGCAGCGGCAGCACCGGATAGGAACCGGGCGGCTCGATCTGGTCCTGGCGGGCCCGCACCATGCCGAGCACGATCGGGTCGACCGTCTCAAGATGACTGGGGTTGGCCGCCAGCTCGACCGTGATGTCCTTGCCGCTCTGGCTGACGTACTTGCCGGTGGCGCCGAGGTGGTACTTCACGTCGCCCGAGCCCTGCACCGAGTTCGGGTCGACGTAGCCCTCGAACTCTCGGAAGATCTGGTCGTAGCTCTTGCCGATGATGTTGGCGAGCACGTTGAGCCGGCCCCGGTGGGCCATGCCGAGCACGGCGCCGGCCACCCCGTCGTCGGCCGCCGCCGACAGGATGGTGTCGAGAATCGGGATGGCCGACTCGGCGCCCTCCAGCCCGAAGCGCTTGGTGCCGACGTACTTGGTAGCGAGGAACTTCTCGAAGGCCTCGGCGGCGTTGAGCCGGCTGAGCAGATGGCGCAAGTCGGCGTTGGACATCTGCGTCTTCACGCCCTCGACCTTGGACTGGATCCAGCGCTGCTCCTCGGTCTCCTGGATGTGCATGTACTCGATGCCGATGGTGCGGCAGTAGGCGTCGCGCAACACGTGGAGGAGATCGCCGAGCTTCATCGTCTCGTGCCCGGCGACGCCGCCGGTGAGGAACTCCCGCTCCAGATCCCAGATCGTGAGGCCGTACGTGGCCGGGTCGAGCTCGTCGTGCATCTTCGGCTCGCGCCACGACAGCGGATCGAGATCGGCGATGAGATGGCCGCGCACCCGATGGGCCCGGATGAGGGTGGCCACCTGCATCTGCTTCTCGAGATACGCCTCGTCGCGGTGGATCGGGCTGATGTCCTGGCGCCACTTCACTTCTTCGTAGGGCACCCCGAGACTGCGGAACACCTCGTGGTAGAAGCCGTACTCACCCATCAGCAGCTCGTGGACGCGCTTGAGGAATAGCCCCGACTCGGCTCCCTGGATCACCCGGTGGTCGTAGGTGGAGGTGAGGGTGACGATCTTCGACACGCCGAGCTCGCCCAAGGTGCGCTCGTCGGCGCCTTGCCACTCGGCCGGATAGTCGATGGTGCCGACGCCGACGATGACACTCTGACCGCTCATCAGGCGCGGCACCGACTGGACGGTGCCGATGGTGCCCGGGTTGGTGAGCGTCATGGTGGCGCCCTGGAAGTCGTCGACGGTGAGCTTGTTGGTGCGAACCTTGCGGATGAGGTCTTCGTAGGCAGCCAGGTAGTCGGCGAACGACAGCGTGTCGGCGTTGCGCAACACCGGCACGACCAGGCTGTGGGTTCCGTCGGACTTGGTGACGTCGACGGCCAGGCCCATGCTCACGTGCTCGTGACGCACGACACGCGGCTTCCCATCGGCGCCTTCGGCGTAGGTGTTGCCCATGACCGTCACGGCATCGGCGATGGCGCGCACGACGGCGTAGCCGATGAGGTGGGTGAAGCTCACCTTGCCCCCGCCCTTGCGGCCGAGGAAGCCGTTGATCACCCGCCGGTTGACTTCGAGGAGCTTGGCGGGAACGTCGCGAAAGCTCGTTGCCGTGGGGACGGCGAGGCTGCGTTCCATGTTGGCGACCACGGCGGCTCCGGCGCCGCGGATGGGGTCACCCGCCTCGGCGCCCGTCTCGACGGGAGCGGCTGCCGTTGGCTCCGGGGCGACCGGCGGCGGGCTCTCCGGAGCGGCCGGGGCGGCCGGGGCGGTCGGGGCGGTCGGGACGGTCGGAGCCGGAGTCGGCGCGCCGTTGGGGGTGACGCTGCGGTAGTCGGCGAAGAACTCGCGCCAGTTCGGACTGACCGACGACGGGTCGGACCGGAAGCGCTCGTACATCTCTTCGACGAGCCATGCGTTCGGTCCGAACTGCTCCGCCTCTACCTCGTCAGCCACATCCGTCGATGATACCGGCGCGCGGGTGAAAGGGGAGGTGGCGGGTAGCGTCCGCAGCCGTTATGCCCAGGACCCCCCGTGCCATGGCTCTCGTTGCGGTCTTCGGTGTCTCCGTCGTCGCGTGCGGCGGCGCCCGCGGGTCGAGCTCGACCCCGACGGCGCCGGTCAACCCCGATCTCACGGTTCACGCCGAGGAGATCAAGTTCGACCAGAAGGCGTACACCGTGCACGGCGGCGAGGTGAAGATCGCCTACCCCAACGACGGCACCCAGACGCACACCCTCATCGTGCAGAGCCCGCAGGGGGACAAGGTGGGCGAGAAGCTCCGCGTGACGCCGGGCAAGGAGACCGGCGGCGTCTATGCCCTCCCTCCGGGCGAGTACACGCTCTACTGCGACATCACCGGCCATCGCGAGGCCGGCATGGTGGCCAGCCTGACCGTGACGGGCTGACCCCCCTTCCGTTTCACGCTGGTTCAAGAACCCGACAGGTCGTCAAACCAGCGTGAAACGGAGAGGGAGCGTCGTCATCAGGCGAAGATGATCTCCGAGAGGATCCACAGGACCACCCAGAGGACGAAGCCCGAGACGACGACGTTCGGCACGTTCTCGTAGATCTGCTTCCACGGTCCTGGCCCGGTGCCGCCGATGAATCCCAGCGCGTCGGCCTCCAGGATGGCCACGATCACCAGGGAGATGATGAGGAAGAGCCACACGTTGCCGCCGCCGGGATCGGCGAAGGCGGGATAGAAGTGCGCCGTCGCCACCATGAACCACAGCATCGGGATCGAGAACAACGTGTTCTGGCGGCTGGCCAGGAAGGCTCGCCGACCGGCGGCGGCGGCGGCCGGGTCGGCTTCGCCGCCGGCGAGCACGTTGGCGGCGTTGGCGATCACGATCCGCTGGTTGGGCCAGATCACCATCCAGACGTTGTAGAGCATCGTGAGGGCGATGATCATCCCGAGGAAGATCGACGCCCCCCGGGCCTGGGTGAAGAAGTCGTCGAAATAGTCCTTCGTGGCGCCGGCGATCAGGAGGCCGAAAATGGCGGTGCCGAGGGCGGCCCACCGGAACCACCACAGCGCCCGGGTGGCCAGCCTGGTGATGGCCTCGTTGCGGGCCGACGGGCTCATCTCGGCGAACGACGGCACCTGCACGAAGTTGAAGTAGTAGAGCAGGCCGATCCAGACGATGCCGAAGAGCACGTGCAACCAGCGCAGCGCGCCCGAGAAGCCGAACCGTTCGAACAGCTGGACCGCCTGGACCACGTTCCATCACCCCTCGAAGACAAAGACGGCCGGACCGTAGCACTCGGTAGTCTCGACCCCTGCGATGCCTGCGCAGTTCATCTACACCACGCACCGCCTCGGGCGTTTCTACCCGCCCGACCGGGTCGTGCTCGAGAACATCTCGCTCTCCTTCTACCCGGGCGCCAAGATCGGCGTGATCGGCTCGAACGGCTCCGGCAAGTCGACGCTGCTCAGGATCATGGCCGGCCTCGACCATGACATCGGCGGCGAGGCCTGGGCCGCCGACGGCGTCAAGGTAGGCTTTCTCGAGCAGGAGCCGCAGCTCGATCCGGGCAAGGA
>JBKOXV010000198.1:0-5130 GCA_046725105.1 bacterium
ACCGATCCCCGCAGCTATCGCATGGTCTTGCTGCAGGCGCACTACCGGTCGCCGGTGTACGTCGGCAAGGATCGCCTCGAGGCGGCCGTTCGTTCACTCGGTCGGCTCGACGCCCTCGCCCGGCGCTCGACGGCATGGCCCGCCGCCGAGCCCGACGCCGACACGGTGGCGGCGTTCGCGGCCCGAATGGACGACGACCTCGACACGCCCGGCGCCCTGGCCGTCGTGTTCGACGCGGTGACGCGGGCCAACGCCGCCGCCGACGCCGGCGACGTCGCGGGGGCGGCGGCGCTCGCGGGGGCGGTCTTCTCGGCGGCCCGCGCCGTCGGGCTCGACCTGAGGGGCGACGACGAAGTTCCCGATGTCATTGCGGCTCAGGTGGTCGCCCTCGACGCCGCCCGAGCGGAGAAGGACTACACCACCGCCGACACGATCCGGGCCGCCCTCCAGGGCGAGGGTTGGGTGGTCGAGACCACGGCGTCGGGCACCACCGTTCGCCGGGCCTGACACCGCTCGATGGCCCTCCTCCATCATCGACGCGCCGATCGGAGGCCGCTCCCGCCCGGCTTCGCCACGATCTGGTCGACGGTGGCGCTCGACTTGGTGGGGTTCGGCATCATCCTGCCGATCCTCGCTATCTACGGCGAGCGGCTCGGCGCCAGCCCCACGACGCTCGGCTTCGTCGTGTCGTCGTTCTCGCTGGCGCAGTTCCTGTTCTCGCCCCTGCTGGGCCGGCTCTCGGACCGCGTCGGCCGGCGGCCCGTCATCCTGCTGTCGCTGTTCGGAACGGCCGTCGGCAGCATCCTCACCGGGGCGGCCACCAGCGTGTGGATGCTGTTCCTCGGGCGCCTCGTCGACGGCGCCTCGGGTGCCAGCGTGTCGGTGGCGCAGGGTGCCGTCACCGACGTCGCCCCGCCATCAGAGCGGCCTCGGTTGCTCGGCCTGCTGGGCGCGGCGTTCGGGGTGGGCTTCGTGCTGGGACCGGCGCTGGGTGGCTTGGCGGCGCTGTGGGGCCCGCGGGTGCCGTTCTTCGTCGCCGCCGCCATCGCCTTCGCCAACGGCGTGGTGGCCTGGCGGCGGTTGCCCGAGACGCACCGGCCCGGCACCGTGGCACCGGCGGCGCCGGTCACACCGGTGGAGAGCACCGAACGCCGGCGTGATCTGACCCGCTTGGCGTTGGTGGCGTTCATCACCACGGCGGCCTTCAGCGCCTTCGAGGCGACGTTCTCGCTCCTCGGCCAGCGGCGCTTCGACCTCACCGAGAGCTCGGTGTTCGTCGTGTTCATCGGAATCGGGCTCTTGTTGGTGGCGGTGCAGGGCGGAATGGTGCGACCCGTCAACACCCGGTTCGGCTCCGCCGGCGCGCTGCGGCTTGCGCTCGGCCTCCTCGCCGTCGGGTTGCTGTTGCTGGCCGCCGCCACGACGTGGCTCGTGCTCATCCCGTCGCTGGTCCTGTTGGTACTGGGCCAGGGCCTCGCCACGCCGACGATGGCGGCGCTGGTGGCCAATCGGGCCGAGGAGGGTCGGCGGGGCGGTGCGCTGGGGTTCCAGCAATCGGCTGGGGCGCTGGCCCGGATCGTCGGACCGGCGATGGGCGGGCTGCTGTTCGAGCACGTCGGCGTGGCGGCGCCCTACGTCGTGGGCGCGGCCATGGTGGGCGTGGCCTTGCTGCTGCTCGGGAGCCGAGTAGCGAGCCCTGGTTACCGCATGGTAACTTATGGGCATGGCTGATTTCTCGCTGGAGCTCTCCGAGGACGTCCAGCAGGTCCAGAAGTGGGTCCACGACTTCGGCGAGGACGTCATCCGGCCCGTCGCCCACGAGTGGGACGAGCGCGAAGAGTTCCCGTGGCCGGTCGTCGAGGAGGCCGCCCAGATCGGCCTGTACGGGTTCGACTTCATGGCCCAATCGTTCGCCGAACCGACCGGACTGATGCTGCCCGTGGCCGCCGAAGAGCTGTTCTGGGGTGACGCCGGCATCGGACTGGCGATCTTCGGCTCGGGCCTGGCTGCCGCCGGCATCTCCGGCAACGGCACGCCCGAGCAGGTGATGGAGTGGGTGCCGCAGTGCTACGGAACCCCCGACGACGTGAAGCTCGGGGCGTTCTGCGTCAGCGAGCCCGACGCCGGTTCCGACGTGTCGTCGCTGCGCACGCGGGCCGTGTACGACGAGGCCACTGACGAGTGGGTCATCAACGGCACCAAGGCGTGGATCACGAACGGCGGCATCGCCGACGTGCACGTCGTCGTCGCCACGGTCGACCCGGCGCTGAAAGGCCGGGGTCAGGCCAGCTTCGTCGTGCCGCCGGGCACCAAGGGCCTGTCGCAGGGGCAGAAGTACGCCAAGCACGGGATCCGTGCGTCGCACACCGCCGAGGTGATCCTCGACGACGTGCGCGTGCCGGGGCGTTGCCTGCTGGGCGGCCGGGATCGGCTCGAAGCGAAGCTGGCCCGGGCGCGCCAGGCCGGCCACTCGGGCCACAAGCAGCCGGCCATGGCCACCTTCGAGGCCACCCGGCCCATCGTCGGCGCCCAGGCCCTCGGCATCGCCCGGGCCGCTTACGAGTACGCGCTGGACTACGCCCGCGAGCGGGAGGCGTTCGGCAAGCCGATCATCATGAACCAGGGCATCGCCTTCAAGCTCGCCGACATGCGCATGGAGATCGATGCGGCGCGCCTGCTCGTGTGGCGGGCGGCGTGGATGGCCCGCACCGGCGTCCCGTTCACGGCCGGCGAGGGCTCGATGTCGAAGCTGAAGGCCGGCGAGGTCGCCGTGTGGGTCACCGAGCAGGCCATCCAGATCCTCGGTGGCTACGGCTACACGCGGGAGTACCCGGTCGAACGCTGGCACCGCGATGCGAAGATCTACACGATCTTCGAAGGCACGTCCGAGATCCAGCGGCTGGTGATCGCGAGGGCAATATCTGGCCTGCGTGTGGAGTGATTTTCGTCTCTATTTCCTCTTCGCCGTCATAGGTCGCTTCGTCGAAGGCATGGGAGCGGTCGAGTGTGGCTGTGCGGCAGACTGCTGGTGCAAGCGACCGGTGCTGAGTCTATTTCGTTGGGTATTTCCCTACGGGCACCGCGGCCGCCAAGCATGCGGACCACATGCAGCAAACGCTGCGTGAAGGCAAGGCCAGGACCAGAACTGACCGCACGGTGTCAGCTTCGAGTCCCGAAGGAATCCGGTGGGTACCGTTGGGTCTGGTGTGGACGGTGGAGGATCACTTGCGTGACAAGCCGGAGGCGGTTCGCACGTTGTTCGAGGCGTTCGAGCGGCTCATCATCGCCTGCGGCCCCTACGAGCAAAGGGTCACGAAGACTGCGATCGCGTTCAAGGGTCCCGTTCGCGGCTTCGCAGGCGTGACGCCTCGTCGTCGTGATCTGACCGGTTTCCTCGATCTCACCGAGCAGGTACATGCGCCGCCGTTCACGCGGGTGACGCCGTACACGAAGCGGCTGTGGGTGCATCGGTTCGTAGTGAGCGAACTCGGTCAGCTCGATGGCGCGTTTGCTTCGCGCGTCGCAGAGGCGTACGCAGTTGGGCGCGGTGCGCATCGCTGACGAGCGAACGCGGCGTCCCTCGTAGGTGTCGGTCGCGTCGAGCGACGCACCATATCTGCTGCCATGTGGAGTTGGTCGGAGGGTTGAGCCTCCCCGCTCTGGATCAGTCCTCCAGTCGGTGAAGCTCGAGGTTGCTAACACCAACCCTCGAGCGAGGAGGCTCAGATGGGATCGTACGTGGGGATCGACTTGCACCGGCGCCGGTCGGTGGTGGTCGTGTTGAACGAGGGCGGCGAGCGGCTGTCGTGGTGTCGGATCGACAACACGCCGGCGAACCTGGCCGCTGAGATCGTCGCCGCCGGTGGTGCGGAGGCGGAGGTGGCGATGGAGGCCACGTGGGGCTGGTATTGGGCGGCCGACGTGATCGCCGAGTGCGGGGCCCGGCTGCATCTGGCCCATCCGTTGGGGATGGCCGGGTACGAGAACCGGCGGGTGAAGAACGACCTCCGTGATGCCACCCTGCTGGCCGACCTGTTACGGCTGGGTCGGCTGCCCGAGGCGTGGGTCGCGCCTTCGGAGGTGCGCGAGCTGCGGGAGATGGTGCGCTACCGGGCCAAGCTGGTTCGGCTGCGCTCGGGGTTGAAGGCCCAGGTGCACCAGACGTTAGGCAAGGAGGGGGTTATCCCCGAGCTCGACTACATCTGGCGTGCCGGGGGCCGCCGGTGGCTCAACGGTCTTCGATTGGGTGACGTGTATGTCGATCGGATCGAGTCGTTGCGCGATCTGATCGACCTGTATGACCGCGAGATCGGCCAGTGCGATGCTCGCATCCACCGCCGCCTCAAGGGGCACCCCGGCTACGAGGCGATCCAGGCGCTGCGCGGCGTCGGGCCGGTCCTGGCGGCGGTGTTCGTCGCCGAGATCGGTGACGTCCACCGGTTCGACAACCCACGTCGGTTGTGCTCGTGGGCCGGACTGACGCCCCGCCACCGTGAGTCCGACGCCCACACCCAGCGGGGCCACATCACCAAGCAAGGGTCCCGCCTGCTGCGCTGGGCCGCGGTCGAAGCGGTCTCCGGTGCCGTGCGCGACCCGCGGATCGCCTCGGTCAAGGCACGCGTCGGTGCCCGTCGGGGCCGCAACATCGGACGCGTCGCCGCCGCGCGTCATCTCCTCACGCTCGTCTACTACGGCCTGCGCGACGGTGAGATCCGTTGCCTCGTCCCTGACGCGGCGTGATGTCGGGCACGGCCACGACGCAGCTCGGGATCGGCATGACCCACCAGCTCCAGCTGATGCGGTCGGCTCATCTGATTGTGCTCGTCGTGGTCGTGACCGCACGGCTTCATGCTCACCCCCAGCGCGGGCGTGACGAAGGTATGCCACCGGCACCCGACCACCGGGCTGTCCGCACCTCGCGAGCTCGAGGACCCGAAGCCAACTCCACCGTGCCCCTCCACCCGATCGGAGACTCCATCCTCACGCCTTGACCAACCAGGTTCCACCGCCAGGCGTCAACCAACACGGTCGACGTCAGCTACAACGCGCCCCACTCCGGGCCTCACGGCCCGGACCAACCTCACCGGCGCCGAACACGACTCTTGACGGCTCAACACTCCACAGGTATGC